>VXZF01000179.1 GCA_009845645.1 Gemmatimonadota bacterium
CTGGGACTATTCCCCAAAGCGGGCCATCGCCGCGAACTTGTCCAGCCGCTGGGCCACTAGCGCCTCTGGCGTGAGTCGCCGAAGCTCGGCTAAGGCATCTTGCACGTGGCGTTTGAGCATGGCGGCAGCGGCATCCCAGTCGTGGTGGGCACCGCCTAATGGCTCGGACACGATGCGGTCGATGATACCCTGCTGCTTCAGGTCTTTAGCCGTGAGCTTGAGGGCTTCGGCCGCCTCCTCTCGGCGCTCGCGCACCTTGAACAGGATCGTCGAGCAACTCTCTGGCACAATCACCGAATAACAGGCGTGCTCCAGCATCAGGATCCGGTCGCCGACCGTGATGCCAATGGCACCGCCGCTGAAGGCTTGGCCAATGATGGCCACGACGATAGGCACCGGCAGATGCGACATTTCGTAGAGGTTGCGGGCGATGGCCTCGGCTTGGCCCCGCTCCTCGGCCTCGATCCCGGGATAGGCACCCGAGGTATCGACCAAGGTCAAGACTGGCAATTTGAACTTGGCCGCCATCTGCATCAGGCGGCGGGCCTTGCGATACCCTTCTGGATGCGGCATACCGAAGTTGCGCTTTTGCCGCTCTTCGAGGTTGCGTCCACTCTGGATGCCGATGACCATGACCGATTCGTCGTTCAGCCGCGCCGGCCCGCCGATGATGGAGGGGTCGTCGGCAAAAAGGCGATCGCCGTGTAACTCGGTAAAGTCGGACAGCATCCGCTCGACATAATCAAGCGCGTACGGGCGGTTCGGGTGCCGCGCGATCTGCACCCGCTGCCAAGGGCTGAGATTGGCGTAGATTTCTCTGCGCTTCTTCGCAGCCTGCGCTTCGAGCTTGCGCACGCCCTCATCCAAATTCAAGCCATCGGCTTCGGCTTGGCTTTTTAGCTCGTCGATTTTCTTTTGTAGCTCGACGAGATCGCGTTCAAAATCGAGGTAAAATCCACTGTTATTCACCGGACAAACCTCCTAGGTTACAATTAGGAATTAGGAATTGAGAATTACGAATTACGAATTACCCCCACCCCAATTCCTAATTCTTAATTCTTAATTCTTAATTCACCCAGCGCCGCCTCAACTCGGTCCAGCGCCTTTTCAAGCAGGTCCAGCGACGTGGCGTAGGAAAGCCGGATGTGCTCGTAGGTGCCAAATCCAGCACCGGGCACACAGGCCACCTTGGCCCCTTCGAGCAAATACTCGCACAATGCCACTGAGTCGCGGACTTGGCTGCCGTAGTACGCGGCAACGTCGGGATAGGCGTAAAAGGCCCCCGACGGCAGCGCGCATTCCACTCCCTCTATGGCATTGAGGCGCTCGACCATGTAGCGCCGCCGCGCATCAAAGGCTTGGCGCATTTCTTCAACCGACTCCTGCGGACCATCGAGTGCCTCGACGGCCGCTTTCTGCGCCATCGACGAAGGGTGCGACACTTCCTGGCTTTGCACCTTGTTCATGCCGGCGATGATCTCTTCGCTGGCACCCGTGTAGCCGATGCGCCAGCCGGTCATCGAATAGGCCTTGGACACCCCGTTGACCACAATGCAGAATTCCTTGGCCTCCGGGCTACAAGCGGCAATCGAGTGGTGCTCGGCTCCGTCGTAGATCAGCTTCTCGTAGATTTCGTCGCTGAGCACATAGACCTCGTGCTCAACGGCCACTGTCGCCAAACTCTCCAACTCTTCGCGGGTGTACACCGCGCCGCTGGGGTTGGATGGCGAACACAAAAAGAGCATCCGCGTGCGCGGCGTAATGGCCGCGCGAAACTCGTCCGCAGTCAGCTTGAGACCATTGGCCGCTTGGGTCTCGACGATCACCGGCTCGCCGCCCACTATCCGCGGCTGCTCGCAGTAGGTCACCCAATAGGGCGTGGGGATAATGACCTCGTCACCAGCGTTGACCAGTGCTGCCACTGCCAAAAAGAGCGAGTGCTTGGCACCATTGTTGACGATCACTTCGTCGGTTGTGTAAACCAAGCCGTTGTCGCGCTCGAATTTGCGGCAGATCGCCTCCTTGAGCTCGATGATCCCCGACCCCGGTGTGGTGTACTTGGTAAAGCCCTCAACAATGGCGCGGATGCCAGCGTCCTTGACGTTTTGCGGCGTATCGAAATCCGGCTCGCCCGCCGACAGGGAAACCACGTCGATACCAGCGCGCTGCATGGCCGCAGCCCGCGCCGAAATCTGCATGGTGACCGACGGCTGAACGCGCTGTACATTGTGTGAAAGTGGCATAGTTCCTCAGGTAGTGTATTCGGCGTTCAGGCGCACGTACTCGTACGTCAGATCGCAGGTGAAAATTTCAGCCGTCGCCGCGCCCATCGCCAAGTCGATGTCAATGGCCATTTTCTCCGCCTGCATGGCCGCGCTCAGTTTATCCCCGTCGAAATCGAGACCAGCGCCGTTGCCATAGATGTCAGTGCCGCACAGCGACACCCGCGCCCTCTCGGGATCAAAATCGACGCCGGCGTACCCCATCGCGCACAGAATGCGTCCCCAGTTGGGATCGTTGCCAAACGCCGCGGTCTTCACCAAGCTCGAATTGGCCACCGCAATGCCGACTTGTCTCGCCTCGGCTTCGGTCGCGGCACCGCGCACCGCTATGGTGATCAGCTTGGACGATCCCTCGGCGTCGCGCGCGATCGCCTGGGCCATCTGCCGACACGCGTACTCAATGCCCTCGTAGAGGCGCGCGCAATCGCGATCGCCTAGCTCCGCACCGTCGCCATTGGCTATCAGGATCACCGTGTCGCTCGTACTCATGTCGCCGTCAACCGTAATGCAGTTGAACGTGCGCTGAATGGCTTGCGACAGCAGTTCCTGCAATGGTCCACTCGGCACAGCCGCGTCCGTGGTCACCACTGCCAGCATCGTCGCCATGTTGGGAGCGATCATCGCCGCTCCTTTGGCCATCGCCCCAACTACGGCGCGGCCCGCTTCCAGCTCGACCTCGACGGCGCAGCTCTTCGGCACAGTGTCCGTAGTCATGATCGCCTCGGCGGCAGTAGCACCGCCGTCCTCGGACAACGCCGCAACGATCTGCGGGATACCCGCTTCGATCTTGGCAATCGGCAACGGTACGCCGATCAAGCCAGTCGAGCAGACCAGCACTTCTTCCGT
This sequence comes from Gemmatimonadota bacterium, assembly GCA_009845645.1. GTDB lineage: Bacteria > Latescibacterota > UBA2968 > UBA8231 > UBA8231. The sequence goes on from VXZF01000179.1 coordinate 3,129, forward strand.
TTGCAAACCCAACTCGCTCGCCGTCAGTGCACACATCCGCCGGGCGTGTTCTAAACCCACATCGCCGTTGCAGACATTGGCATTGCCGCTGTTGAGAATCACGGCCCGCGCCTTGCCGTCGGCGAGGTGCTCGCGGTCGATGGCAATCGGCGCGCCCTGCACCTTGTTAGTGGTGTACACCGCAGCAGCATTCGCCGGGCGAGTCGAATACACCAGCGCCAAATCCTTAGCGCCCGATTCTTTAACACCGGTCTGGATGCCAGCCGCCCGGTACCCACTCGGCGCAGTAACCCCGCCACCCTCAATAATCCTCATAGCACTCAGTCCGTTCCCGTCGCGCCGACAGCTAGCTCGGCCAGCGCGTCTTTCATCAATTTGTAGTGCAAACTATCGGCCAGAGCGATCCAACTCGCCTCAATCACATTCTCCGAAACCCCCACCGTACCCCACACATCCTTGCCGTCCGACGACTCGATCAATACCCGCGTCTTGGCCGCGGTCCCGTCCCCACTCGATAACACCCGCACCTTGTAGTCTTCCAAATGCACCTGCTTGAGCGCGGGAAACTCCTGCTCCAGCGCCTTGCGCAGTGCTTGGTCGAGCGCATTGACCGGACCATCGCCAGCGGCAACCATATGGTACTCTGCATCACCGATGGCGACCTTGACAATGGCCTCGGCTTCTTCGGCGTGTTCCCCGATCCTGCGGTTGATGGTGCGGAAGTTGATCAGCGTAAATAAGTCCTCGTACGTGCCCTGGACCCGCCGCGCCATCAACTCAAACGACCCTTCCGCCGCCTCAAACTGATAGCCCTCGTGCTCCAACTGCTTGACTCGCTCCAAGACCCGTCCCACCAGCGGATCCCGCTTTTCTATGTCGGGCAAAAATCGCCGCAGCTTGCTGACGACCGTCGCACCGCCCGCTTGGTCCGAGACCAAGAACCGCCGCTCATTGCCCGTGGCTATGGGATCGATGTGTTCGTAGCAGCGCGGGTCCTTGATCATGGCGTCGATGTGGACGCCCCCCTTGTGGGCGAACGCACTCTCGCCGACATACGGCTGGCGGTGGTCGTGATAGACGTTGGCAATCTCGCTGAGGAAGCGGGAGAAATCCATCAGCTCCGCGAGATTGTCGCGGCCCACCGTCTGATAACCCATCTTCAGCTCCAAATTGGGCAGAATAGCACACAAGTTGGCATTGCCGCAGCGCTCGCCATAGCCGTTAAAAGTTCCTTGCACTTGCACCGCGCCCCGCTCCACGGCCACGAGAGTATTGGCCACGCCCACGCCGGCATCGTTGTGCGTGTGGATGCCAAAGGGCAGCGCAATCCGCTCGGCGACCTGTTCGACGATCTGGCCCATCTCGCTGGTCAGGGTACCGCCATTAGTATCGCAGAGCACCAAAATCCGCGCCCCGCCGCGCTCGGCGGCTAACAGGGTCTCAACCGCGTAATCGGCGTCGGCTTTATAGCCGTCGAAAAAGTGCTCGGCGTCGTAGATCACCTCGCGACCGTGTGAGACCAGATAGGCGACCGAGTCTTCAATCAGCTGCAGATTTTCTTCTAGCGTCGTCTTGAGCGCCTCTACGACGTGCAAAGTCCAGCTCTTGCCAAAGATGCAAACGCTGTCGGTCTCGGCCCGCAGCAGCGTATTCAGGGTCGCGTCTTCCTCCGGAGCCACACCGGCCCGCCGAGTGCTGCCAAAGGCGGTCACTCGCGCCTGCAGACCCAGCTTCTTCACTTCCTGGAAAAAAGCCAGATCCTTGGGATTGGTGGGGTTTGGCCAGCCCCCTTCGATGTAATCGACCCCGAGCGCGTCGAGCCGCCGCGCAATCAATAGCTTGTCCTCTAGCGAATAGGAAATGCCCTCGGCTTGGGCACCGTCCCGCAGGGTGGAGTCATAGACTTCAATGCGCATGGTGTCGCTTCCTTCCATCGCCCTAGGCGTCGGCCACGGCCTGGGCTACTAGATCTCCTACTTCCGCCGTCGAATATCCCATTCTTCCTGCGCCCATATCGTCTAGCTTGGTCAGCGTCGAGACGATAGCGCCCTCCAAAATGTTGGCACCCTCATGCTCGCCGAGCGTGTCGAGCATGAGCTGACAAGCGCCAATGGCGGCCATAGGAT
>VXZF01000410.1 GCA_009845645.1 Gemmatimonadota bacterium
TGGACTACGACACCTTCGTCAACTCGGCCTTCATCGTTCAAGGGCGCGCCGACGAGTTCACCCAGAAAAACGCCAGACAGCGCAAGGAAGTCCTCGGGCGAATCCTCGGCCTAGGGCGCTACGACCAACTCCAAGGCATGGCCCGAGTCCGCTACCAAGAGCACCAGCGCCAAAGTGAGACTCTGCAAACCCGCCTCAGTGAGCTCGATGCCGAATTAGTCAAGCGCGAAGGCTACGAATCCGAACTGCGTGCTGTCGACGATCACCTTGCTCTACTCGGCTGCGAAGTCAGCAGCAGGGAAAAAGCGCAAGCCAAGTTGGAAGCTCAGCGCCTAGAGCTAGTACAGGCCCGCCAGCGAGTCGCCGAGCTAGAGCGAGAGCAAAGGCGTGTCGCCGACCGGGAGCAGCAGGTCTCTGCCGAACTCGAAAACCTGCGGGAGCAGCAGCGCCAAGACAGCGAAATCCTAGCGGCCGCCGAATCTATTGAGCGAGATTTTGCGACCTATAATCAGCTCCACACCCAAATCGACCTGATCGAACAAAAAGCTCAGAAGCACGGCGAGTTAGAGGTCCATCGCCGTCAGCTAGAAGAGCGGATCGCCCAAGCGCGCCAAGAAGTGGAGCGGCAGCAAGAGCGCTGGGCGGCCACTCTCGGCGAGCGGCAGCGCCAACTCGACGAGCACCAAGCCTTGCTCAATCGAGAGCAGACCATCGCCATCCGCTACGCCCAATTCAAAACCCTCAGCGAGCAGATCCAAGCCCTAGAGCAGGCGCGGATTCGCTATGAGGATCTCCTCAGCGAACGCCGTCGCCTTGAACACGAACTATCGCTTGCAGAAGAGCATCGCAAAAACCAGCGTCAAGCACTATCCAAGCAACTGGCACAGCTAGAACGAGCTACCTCCGAGGAGGAAACCCTAGCAACCCACATCCACCAGTTGCAAGCGCAACGGACCCAATTACAGGCCAAAGCCGAGGAACGGGACCGCCTCAAGGACGAGGGCAGCGATCTCAATGCCCAGATCACCGAGCGGCAGCAAAAACTCCGCGCCGAAGAAGAAGAGTTAGCCAACGAGCGCCAACAGGCTCAGACCTTGGCCGGTCCCGACGATGCCAATTGCCCATTGTGCGGCAGTGCACTCGACGCCGAACACCGCCAGCAGGTCGCGGCAGAACTCTCGCAACGGGAAGAACGCCGCCAAGAGCGCATCGCCGTTCTCGGCAGCGAACTGGCCACTCTCGACGATCAGTTGCAAAAGATGCGCGCGCACTACAAGACCCTTGGCGAGAAAATCGCGCCCCTCCAGCAGGTCCACCAAGAATTGGTCACTGGAGAGACTCGCCTCGCGCAAATACGGGAATCGGCCGCTGAGGCCCAGTCGCTAGCCGAGCAATTAGCCGCCCTTGACCGCGAACTCAGTGACCAATCATACGCTCCCCAAGAACGCGAACACCTGCACAAGCTAGCCGGAGAAATCGAGCTATTGGCCTACAGCAGTTCCGAACACGAGGCGTTGGGCCAAAAGCTCGCCGAGTTGAGGCCGGTTGAGGCCGAGTACGCCCGCTTGCAGAACGCTAACAGCCAAGCCAAGCGGATCAAAAGCGAGCAGGCCGAAGCTCAGGCCCAACTCGAGCGGGCCAACTGCCAGCTTGCCGAGGCTGGCTATGCCCAAGAGGAACGGAAGCAACTCGGCCAAGTCGAGCAGCAGATTGCAGCCTTGGGCTACGACAGTGCCGAGCACCAGCGGTTGCGCCTGCAACACGACGACCTGCGCGACAGCGCGCGGCAGTTCGAGCGCCTGCAACACGCCCGCCAACGCCGCTCTTCGTCCGGCGAATCGCGGGTGCGCTACGAAGCCGAAGCCTCCACCTTAGCGGAACAATTGCAGACTATCAAAAAAGAAAAGGAAGCGTTGCACGAGCGGGCTGGCGAGTCAGAAAACGTCGATAGGCAACTCGACGAAAATCAAGCCCAATTGGAAAAACTACGGATCGAGCGAGACCAACACCTCCAGCGTCGGGGCAACCTAGAAGCCCTGTGCGCACGCTGCGCCGAGTTGGCCCAGGAGCAAGACCGACTACGCGAAAAACTCCAAGGCACCCAGCGACAGGCCTGGATTTACCAACAACTCGATAAGGCGTTCGGCAAGGACGGGATCCAAGCGCTGATTATCGAAAACGCCGTCCCGCAGATCGCCGAAGAAGCTAACGCCATTCTCGCGCGCCTGACCGACAATCGCATCCAAGTCGCCTTTGAGTCGCTGCGCGATCTCAAAAAAGGCGGCACTCGCGAAACCCTTGACGTCAAGATCGCCGACGAAGTCGGCGAGCGCTCCTATCACCTCTATTCCGGCGGCGAGGCATTCCGCACCAATTTTGCCTTGCGCATTGCGCTCTCTAAAGTGCTGGCCATGCGCTCGGGCACCCGTCTCCATACCCTCTTTATCGACGAGGGCTTCGGCACCCAAGACGAACAGGGCCTAGAACAACTCATCGAAGCGATCCAAAAAGTCAGCGAGGATTTCAAAAAGGTATTGATCGTCACACATCTCGACCAACTCAAAGCGGCCTTTCCAGTGCAAATCGAGGTCACTAAACATCCCGATCTAGGCTCGCGTTTTTCCGTGACGCAGCACGCCTAGCTTCTTGCTCATTATGGCCCATTACGACGAATATCACGCCGCCCGCACCGGCGCAGCCCTACGCGACGGGCAAGCCTCATTTCGCTTGTACATGCGCGGTGCCGACCACCTCGACTTCCTGCATCGCATGACCTCCAACGACTTCCACAATCTGCAAGTAGGATACGGCCTCGAAGCGGTCTTTATCGAACAGCGAGCGAGAATCCTCGATCTCGCCACTTGCTATCGCGGCCCGGACGCCACCGCCTTGATCCTGAGTCCCGATTCGCGTGCCGCAATCCCCGCTTGGTTGGACCGCTTTATCTTTGCCGAGGCCCTCGAATTGGCAGACCGCACAGACGAGACGGCCATGTTCGAACTCATCGGTCCGCACACCTCCCAGCTAGTCACTCACACATTGAACGCGGATCTGTCAAGGCTTCAGGACCACCAACTACTCGATCCACAAGTCGTCGACGGCTTGTGGCTGGCGCGCACGACCGGGCCGGGACTACGCGCCTTCGGGCCGCCCACAATCGTGGAGCACCTTTGGCAGCGCCTCGCCGCCGCAGGTACTCGTCCAATAGGATCGGCGACGTGGGAAATTTTGCGCGTCGAACAGGGCCTTCCCCTGCTCGGGAGAGAGCTGACCCAAGATTACAACCCCTGGGAAGCTGGGCTTGGTCGCGCTATTCATCTAGATAAAGGCTGCTATATCGGCCAAGAAGTCATCGCTCGCTTAGATACCTACGACAAAGTCAAACAGCATCTAGTCGGGCTGCGGCTTTCCACCACCAAACTGCCGCCAACGGGACAACCACTGCGCGACGGCGCGCGCGAAGTAGGTCGCATCACTTCGGCAGTCCACTCTCCCAGCCTCGGCCCGATTGCCCTCGCCTATGTGCGGCGGAGCGCTTGCGCCGAGGGCACTGTGCTAGACGCAGATGGAGCGCAAGCCACCGTAGTCTCCCTGCCTTTTTTGTCGCATGAGTCCCGCTAGGACCAGCGGACACCGCAAGATAGTCCACATTGGCCTCGATAGCGGCCCCGGCCCGCACCACAACACCCGTGCCTACGCCGAATTCGCCGCGCTCCTGCGCGAATACACCGACTGGATCGAATGGGGCGACGGCTACGCCATTCTCGACGTCACCGACAATAAGCTCGACATCCCCTTCGGAATGCGCGTCGCCAAGATGATCAAGAGCGATATCAAGCGGCAACTAAGCTGGAGCGTTTCCGTTGGGTTGGCACCCAGCAAATTCTTGGCGCAATTAGCGATGGAACGCCAGCGGCCCGATGGCCTAACAGTCGTGCTGCCCGAACAGATAGGAAATTTTCTCGCCGACGTGCCCATTGACCAGCTTCCCGGCGTGGGAGCCGTTACGCGCCAGCAACTCGCGGCCATGCGAATAGAACGCGTCGGCGCGCTAGCCCAAGTGCCGCTGAACGAACTCGTGCGCCGCTTTGGCCAGCGAGGCAGCAGCTTTTGGCACCTTGCCCAAGGTTGGGACGACGACCCGGTCGCCCCAGCCGAACAGCTCGACCAAATCCGTGAGAAAACCTCTTTTGCCGCTCCGCTCTATACCTGTGAAGAAATGCGCGATGCCTTGCGCGAACTAGCCGCCGCGCTCTGCGGGCGCTTGCAGCGCCGAGGATTACAAGCACGCGACGTAACCCTAACGGTGCGCTATCCAGATTTTCGCACCGCGACGCGCACATCGCGCTTAGCCACTTTTACTGATCGCGCTCAAGCCGTCTTCGCGGCGGCCTGCGAGCTATTAGAGCAGACCGAAGTCGGTGACTTGGGCGTTCGCCTGCTCGGCATTGGGTTGGGAGGATTTGACGATGAGGAGCTTGAGCAGCTCGATTTGTTTGCCAGCGAAAAACCCTAGGCCGCAGCCTGCGGCAATACCGAATCTCCATAGGGCAGCGCCCAGATCCGGGCCTCGGAACCGACCACCTCGTGCGCGGCTGCTAGGGCTTGGCCTAAGTCGTCGAAAGGCACTAAGCCGACGCGGCCGACGGCCTCAGCCGGCAGCGACGAGACCAAATGCACGCGGGCCTTTTTCAGCACCGCGGCAATGGCAGCGGCCTTGTGTCCGCCCAAGACGAATTCCCGCTCTATGCGCGCGAGAATCTCGTCGGCCGAACCCGCCTCCTGCAACCAAGAGGCAAAGGTAGCACTGCCCAGCCCCTCTCGGCATTCAGCCACCCAGACGATGACCCCTCCTTCGCGCACGGCATGTACGGCGTTGTCGAGGGCTTTTTGCGCTTGGTACATATTGACGTCTAGCGGATAGCCACCCGCGCTGACGAGGACAATATCAGCACATCGCGCAATGGGCACGGCCCCGCGCTCGGCCACCCGCTCGCACCCTTTGCGGTGGGCCGCTCGCACGTGTCCGGCAAAGGCGGCAACAATGCGGTGGCGATCATCGACGATCGCATTGAGGATGAAGTCGATCCCCAACATGGCCGCCCCTTCTTCTAAATCTTCCCGCACCGGATTGCCCTCAAGCCGCCCAGTCTCCGCGCCGGGCCGAGCCATCAGGCCGTGATTGGCCGCTATGGCACTGGGAGAGGCACAGCCGGGCAAGACCGCTTTGGCCCCACCCGAAACACCAGCGAA
>VXZF01000709.1 GCA_009845645.1 Gemmatimonadota bacterium
CAGGCTATCCAGAAGCGGCGGTAGTCGTCCAAGGTCGGTAGGTCGAGGTCCCGTAAACGATCGTACGCGCGGTCTGGCTTTTTGAGCATGCGCTCGCAAAACGCCCGCTGGAACTCGAGGTGCGCTTGAGCGGTCGGCTCGTGTTGAATCGTGTCTAGCGCCGTGAGTTGGGGATAGGCGAGGTCGCAGCGGTCCTCGGCGATCAGCACGGCGATTGGGCTTGGTGGCTCCGGTGTGAGAACCTCGGGGGGAGGCTCGGGGGGAGGCTCAGTGGGGGATGAAAAGTAGAAATAGATTCCTGGCAGTAGGACCAGCAGGCTCAGGAATAGCGTTGTCCAAGCCCATTTGGCTTTGTCGGTCATTGGTCTTATGATGGTTTGAGGTAAGTGATTATTCGGGCGCGCTAGCAGCGCATCCTTCTCATAAAAATACAATAGTATCGCAGGGGGCCAAGCGGAAAATCGCCGTGCGGCGATTCAAAAAACAAGGTTAAGGAGGGCCATGCAAAATGAAGGGGCGTGATTATGCGATTCTGCTGCACCGCCTGCAGGCGGTGGGGCCAGCACAGCTAGTGGCTGAATGCGGTGGGTATCCAATTTACGCCCTAGAATTAGGAAGCGGTACTGAAGCGCGAATCCTGCTAACGGCCGGGTTGCACGGGGACGAGCCGGCTGGACCAGAAGCCGCGCTGCGTTTTGCCGAGGAGTTGAGCCCGCGCCTTGCCCAACGCTGTCAGTTCCTGATCTTGCCCTGCCTCAATCCGCACGGCTATGTCCACAATACCCGCGAGAACGAATCCGGCTTGGATTGCAATCGGGAGTTTGGCGGCGATGCGGTCCCCTTGGTCGTGCAGGTCAAGGCGTTTCTGAGAGGTCGGCGCTTTGATTGCGCGCTGGACTTTCACGAGGACTGGGAAGCGTCGGGGTTTTACTGCTATGAGGCCAAGCGCGACGAGCAGTGGCTCGGGCCAGCCATCGTCGAGCAAGTGCGCGCGGTGATGCCCATTGACGGCGAGGCCGGCGAAAACGACAAGGTGATTGCCGAAGGAGTCTTCCTCATTGATCCGGAGTGGGGCGAGGCTGGGTTGGCACCCTACTTATATGCGCATCACACCGAACACGCGCTGATCAGCGAGACGCCCAGCGAATGGCCGCTAGCGGTGCGGGCGGAGGCGCATCTTAGGGCGTTGGAGGTCGTGCTTCAGCGGCGTTTGGGCGCGTAGAGGTGTGTGCTCTGGCCGTAGTGGCTTTCGGCCGCTTCCATGAGGGTTTCGGAGAGCGTGGGATGGGGGTGGATCGAATGCTGGATATCCGCTGCGAGCGCGGCCATTTCCACGGCTAGGACGCCCTCGGCGATTAGCTCGCCTGCGCCGCTACCGGCGATACCCACACCTAGGATCCGATCGGTCTGGGGATCGATGAGTAGCTTGGTGAGGCCGTCATTTGCGCCTTGGGTCGAGGCGCGGCCGGAAGCCGACCAAGGGAAGCGCACGACTTCAACCGAGCGGTCCTGCTCTTTAGCCTCTTCCTCAGTAAGGCCGCACCAAGCGATTTCCGGGTCGGTATAGACGACGTTGGGAATGGCGTGGGGCGCAAAGACCTGTTTTTCGTGCCCGGCGACGACTTCGGCAGCTAAGCTCCCTTGGTGGGCGGCCGTGTGGGCGAGGGCCGCGCCTACGAGGTCGCCAATGGCGAAAATCGACGGCTCAGCCGTGCGCAGTTGGTCATCGACTTGGACGTAGCCGCGCCCGTCGAGGCCGACGACGGTGTGTTCCAACCCCAAGTCTTCGCTATTGGGGACCCGGCCCACGGCGAGCAGGATTTTGGCATAGGTCTTGGAAAAGCTCTGGCCGTCGCTGTTCTGTAATTGTACCGCTAAGCCATCGTCAGTTTCTGCGAGCGCGGTCACTTGGGTGTTGAGCATGATCTCGTCGAAGCGTTCGGCGGCCGTGTTGTGCAGCGGTTTGACCAAGTCTCGGTCAGCAGGGGGGATCAGTCCGGGGAGCATTTCGACGACTGAAACTTGGGTTCCCAGCGCTGCGTACACTTGCCCTAGCTCCATGCCGATGATGCCGCCGCCGACGACGAGCATGGAGGGCGGTATGTCGTGGAGTGCGACGGCGCCGGTAGAATCCATGATGCGATCGCTCGGCTGGTCAAAGAGCGCAGGCACGGCTGGGCGCGACCCAGTGGCGAGGATGGCGTGCTCAAACTGCAAGGAGCCTTGCCTGCCATCGGCTTGGTCGATTTGCAAGGTGTGGGGATCGACAAAGCGGGCGCGTCCCTGCACGTAAGTCAGCTTGCGCGCCCTGACGAGTTGGCCTAGGCCCTGCGTCATCTTGGCGACGACCTCGTCTTTCCAACTCCGCAGCTTGTCGAGGTCAATCTCAGGTTCGGCAAATTGGATGCCCCAGTGCTCGGCTTCCTTGGCTTCGTAGAGCAGCTTGGAAATGTGCAGGAGGGACTTAGAGGGAATGCAGCCTCGGTAGAGGCAAACGCCGCCTGGATGGGCTTCAGGATCGATCAATGCGACATCCAATCCCAAGTCCGCGGCCTTAAAGGCGGCGACGTAGCCACCCGGACCACCGCCGATGACCGCTAGCTGGGCCTTGTCCATAGCTGCCTCAGCCTTCCAAGAGCGCGATAAAGGGGTCTTCCAATGCCGTGCAGACCCAGCGGAGGAAGCGCGCGCCATCGGCCCCGTCGATCAGGCGGTGGTCGTAGGACAGCGACAGGGGTAGGAAGGTGCGCGGCTGGAACTGGCCGTCGATATACGCGGGTTCGACTTGCGAGCGCGCCACCCCGAGAATTGCCACTTCGGGGAGGTTGACGATGGGCGTAAAGGCGGTGCCGCCCATGGTGCCGACATTGCTGATGGTCATGGACCCGCCCTGCATGTCGGCTGGCCCGATTTTGCGCTCGCGCGTCTTTTGCGCCAGTGCGCTCAGCTCGACCGCTAGCTCGATGATATTCTTTTGATCCACGTCGCGCACTACTGGCACCAGCAGGCCGTGGGGGGTATCGACGGCAATGCCGATGTGGAAGTAGCGTTTGTACACGACCTCCCGCTGGGCTATGTCGATGCTGGCGTTGAACTGCGGGAATACCTTAAGGGCGATGCCGAGTACTTTGATGAGAATCGCGGTTGGCGTCAGCTTGCCACCGGCTGTTTCGGCCTTTTTGCCGTATTCTGCGCGCCACTTTTCCAGACTGGTGATGTCGGCCTTGTCGAATTGGGTGACCTGCGGGATAGTAGCCCAAGCCTGCGCGAGGCGCTCGGCGGTTATCTCGCGCACCTTGGTCATGGGCTGGCGCTCGACGGCACCCCACTGGCTGAAGTCTGGCAGCGGTACGGCGACGGCCGGAGCAGCCCCCCGCGCTGCGTGCAGCTTTTTTGAGTGCGCCTTGACGTCGTCAATTGAGATCCGGCCACCCGGCCCCGTGCCTTGGACTTGTGCAATATCGACGCCAATTTCGCGGGCTAAGCGGCGCGTCGATGGCGCGGCTGGGACGGGGCCGTCTGTAGATATAGGTGTAGGCACGGAGGGAGCTTCTTCGACGACCGAGGCGGGTGGGATTGGGGTAGGAGCTGGTTCCTCTGCCGGTACAGGCGCTGGGGGTGCTTCCTCGACGGCTGGGGGCGTTTCTTCGACGGCTGGGGCTTCGCCCGCCTCGACTTCGAGGATGGGCTGCCCGACGGCGATGGTGTCGCCCTGTTGGACGAGAATTTCGGTAACGGTGCCATCTACGGAAGAAGGCACCTCAATGACGGCCTTGTCAGTTTCAAGCTCGATAACGGTCTGGTCTTCGGCGAGGCGGTCGCCGACGGCGACGAGGATGCGGATTACATCGCCGCTTTCAATGTTTTCTCCTAAGTCAGGCAGGGCAAATTTTACAGGCATAATGTGGTTTAAGCTCACTGGTAAATGGGATTGGGTTTTGCCGGATCAATCGCTAGGTCTTTCATGGCTTGGACGACCGCGTCGCTTTCGATTTGTCCCTCGCGCACCAGTGCGCTCAAGGCTCCTAGGACGATGAAGCGGTAATCGACCTCGAAGTGGTCGCGCAGGGCCTCGCGGGTCTCGCTGCGGCCGAAGCCATCGGTGCCAAGGGAGACGGGCGGGTTGGGAAACCAGCGGGCAATGGATTCGGGGAGGGCCTTGACGTAATCCGAGGCCATGACGTACACGCCGCGCTCCTTGGCTAGGCATTGTTCTATGTAACTGAGACGAGGCTCTTCGCTGGGGTGCATACGGTTCCAACGCTCGGCATTGAGGGCGTCGCGGTGCAGGGCCTTGTAGCTGGTGATGCTCCAGACATCGGCACTGACTTGGTATTTTTCTTCGAGGATGCTCTGCGCTTTGAGGGAGCTGTTGATGATTGCGCCACTGCCGAAAAGGTGGGCCTTGAGTCGGGCGCGCTTCTTGGCCGAGGGCTTGAACTTGTACATGCCCTTGAGAATGCCTTCTTCGACGCCGTCGGGCATCTCCGGCATGGAATAGATGTCGTTTTCGACCGTCAGGTAGTAGAACACGTCCTCCTGCTCGACGTACATGCGGCGGATGCCCTCGCGGATGATGACGGCGATCTCGTAGCCAAAGGCCGGATCGTAGGCTTCGAGGTTGGGCACCGGATAGGCCAACAGGTGGCTGTGCCCGTCCTCGTGTTGCAGCCCTTCGCCGTTGAGCGTGGTGCGCCCGGCCGTGCCGCCGACCATGAATCCCTTGACCCGCATGTCGCCAGCTAGCCAGACTAAATCGCCGATCCGCTGCATCCCGAACATCGAGTAGTAGATGAAGAAGGGAATGGTGTTGATGCCGTGGGTGGCATAGGCCGAGCCGGCCGCGATAAAAGAGGACATAGAGCCGGCCTCGGTGATACCCTCTTCGAGTATCTGGCCGTCTTTGGCCTCTTTGTAGTAAGTGATGACGTCTTTGTCAACCGGCTCGTATAGCTGGCCTAGGCTCGAATAGATCCCGAACTGGCGAAAGAGCGGCTCCATGCCGAAGGTGCGCGATTCATCGGGAACGATGGGGACGACTAACTTGCCGATTTGCTTGTCTTGCATGAGTTTGCGCATGACCGCAACGAAGGCCATCGTCGTGGCAAACGCGCGCTTGCCCGAGCTCTTTTTGAATTCTTCCCACAGCGTTTCCGGCGGCATGGTCAGCGGAGGGGCGGTTACCTGCCGCTGGGGCACGTAACCGCCGCGGCATTCTCGCCGCAGGCGG
>VXZF01000027.1 GCA_009845645.1 Gemmatimonadota bacterium
GTATTGGAGGATGTCCGTCTCTGTCGCGTTGTCGTCATTGTATTTCGCTTCTAACAGTAGCTTGTGGGGGCGATCATAAAAGCCAGCAGAACAAATTAATACACCGGCAGACGGTTGCCCACCGTCCCGGTGAACTCACCGATGCCTGACTCGTGTGCGGGCAAAATGGAAGCCTACGGAGCCTCAGACGGCTTACAGGGCCGTTTCCGCACTCCCTTCGGCTGCCAATTCTCGCCTTCCCATCGCCTTGCCCCATCCTTGACATCTCGCAGTTCAAAGCATAAAATAGCCTCGCGTTTTAGTCGCTTTTGCACCCCATCCCTAGCGCCATGGCCGACTCCATCGCCAAACTAGAAAAGGCACTTCGCCGCGACCCGGATTCCCCGCGCTTCGCTCGGCTCGCCGATCTCTTTCTCAAGCGCGGGCACATCGAGCGCGCCATCGAGTTGTGCCAAAAGGGCTGTGCGAGTTTTCCCGATTACGCCACTGGCTTTATCGTCCTCAGCAAGTGCTATGAAAAACGGGGGGACTTAGAACAAGCGCGCGAGACCATGGGACAAGCTCTGCGGATTGACCCAGAAAATCCCAGTGGGTACAAGCGCCTCGCCCACCTTTTTGAGCAACTCGACGTCGCCCCATTGGCCTTGCAAAGCCTGCGCCAAGCCGCGTATTTCGACCCTTTCGACACCTCTCTAGCCGAACAGATCGACCGCTTCACCAGCCAAACCCACCAAGAGGCACCCGTGCCCGAATCTGAACCCGAATCTGAACCCAAACCCGAATCTGAACCCGAAGAGGTCGCGACCGTCGCTAGCGCGGCTCTGGTCGAATCCACTCAGCCCCAAGCGCTGCCGCCAAACCAGTCGCCCGATGACGACCGCGACGATCTGTACGGCGATACCGACGACCGCGAACTGCTCCGCCTCTTGCAGGAGATCGAAGAGGAGGAAGTCGCCGAACCAGCGCCCGCACCAGAAGAGCCACCCACCCCAGCCGACAACAAGCCAAGCACACCAAAAAACAAGCGCATCGCCACCATGACGCTGGCCGAGATCTATACCACGCAGGGCTTGACCCAGAAGGCGATCGAAATGTATCGCGAGCTTCTCGAACAGGAGCCGAATAACACCATCATCCGCAGCAAGCTAGCTTCGCTAGAACAAAGCAGTAACGCACACTAACGGGAGCAATATGGCAGACACCACGGATTTCAGAAATGGCTTTACCATGTCCCTCGACGGTGAGCTCTTCTCCATCGTCGAATTTCAGCACGTCAAGCCGGGCAAGGGCAGCGCCTTCGTGCGCACCAAGCTCAAAAACACCAAGACCGGTGCCGTGCTCGACCGCACCTTCCGCTCGGGCGACAAAGTCGAGCAAGTCCGGCTCGAAAAGCGCCAGATGCAGTACCTATATTCCGACCAAGGGCTGTACTACTTCATGGACTTGGACACCTACGATCAGATCCCAGTGTCCGCAGAGACCGTCGGCACAGCCAGCACGCTCCTCAAAGAAAGCGAGAACGCCTTCCTCCTCATAGCAGGCGAGGAGATCGTCTCCGTCGAGCTACCCAACTTCGTCGCCCTTGTCGTCACCCACACCGAACCGGGCGTCAAGGGCGACACCGCCACCGGCGCAGTCAAGCCAGCCACCCTAGAAACCGGCTACGTGGTGCAAGTGCCGCTCTTTATCAACAAGGGCGACCGGCTCAAGGTCGATACCCGCACGGGCGAATACGTAGAGCGCGTTTGAGAAAGGACAACACCTCCTGTGAACGAAGACAAGCTCCGCAAACTGCTAGAGCTTTTTCACGATAGCGACATAGAAGAGTTAGAGGTCCAACACAGCTTCTGGCACGGCACGCGCATCCGCTTAACTCGCAGTCGTGCGCCCTCCCCTGTGGCCCCCGCTGCCTCCATGCCCGTTGCGCCCATTGTGTCCACCGCGCCCACTGAGCCTGCGGCCCCAGCACCCGCCGAAAAGACCGATGACGGCCTCCACGAGGTGCTATCGCCCATGGTCGGTACGTTTTACCGAGCCGCTTCGCCCGAAGCCGATCCCTTTGTGCGCGAGGGAGATCGCATCGAAAGCGGCCAGACCCTCTGCATCATCGAGGCCATGAAGATCATGAACGAGATTCCCGCGGATGTCCAAGGCGAAGTAGTCGAAATCCTCGTCGGCGACGCCCAGCCCGTTGAATACAACCAAGCGCTGTTCAAAATTCGCCCCGACTAAGAGGCTGTGTTCGAGAAAATCCTCATTGCCGACCGCGGCGAAATCGCGCTGCGCGTCATCCGCGCCTGCAAGGAAATGGGCATCGCGACGGTGGCTGTCCACTCCCAAGCCGATACCCGCTCCTTGCACGTATCTTTTGCCGACGAGGACGTCTGTATCGGGCCGGCTGCTAGCAAGGACAGCTACCGCAACATCGTCAATATCATCAGCGCCGCCCAGCTAACCAACGCCGACGCGATCCACCCCGGCTATGGCCCCTTGGCCGAAAACGCCGACTTCTCCGAAATCTGCGCCGATTGCGGCATCCAGTTCATCGGCCCGCCAACTGCTGCCATCCGCAAAATGGGCGACAAGGCCGTCGCCCGCCACACCATGCAGGAGGCCGGTGTGCCCGTCGTGCCAGGTAGCGAGGGCGCGCTCCACTCGCTAGACGACGCCCGTCAATGGGCGGAAAAGGTCGGCTTCCCACTGCGTCTCAAGGCCTCGGCTGGCGGCGGTGGGCGCGGGATGCGAGTCGTTCGCGCGATGGATGAATTGGAGGAATCCTATCAGATGGCGCGCCGCGAAGCGCGCACCGCCTTTACCAGCGACGCCTTGTACATGGAGCGCTCCATCGAAGAGGCGCGCCACATCGAAATCCAAGTTCTCGGCGACCAGCACGGGAACCTCGTCCACCTCGGCGAGCGCGAGTGCTCCATTCAGCGACGGCACCAAAAGCTCCTCGAAGAAAGCCCCTCGCCCATAGTTGACCCCGACTTGCGTCAGCGGCTCGGCGCGGCCGCCCTCGCCGGAGCAGCCGCGGTCGGCTACTACAGCGCGGGCACCATTGAACTCCTCGTCGATTCAGACCACAACTTCTACTTCATGGAGATGAATACCCGCATCCAAGTCGAACATCCGGTTACTGAGATGGTCACTGGCATTGATTTAGTCAGGGAGCAGATTCGCATCGCGGCCAGCGAGTCCCTTCGCTTTAGCCAAGAAGACATCCAACTCACCGGGCACGCCATTGAATGCCGGATCAACGCCGAAGATCCCGCGCGCAACTTCATCCCCTCTTCGGGCATCATCGAAGCTCTCCACCTGCCGGGCGGCCCCGGCGTCCGCATCGACAGCCACATCTACCAAGGCTACGAGATCCCTCCTTACTACGATTCCCTGCTGGCCAAAATCATCGCCTACGGCTCTGACCGCCAAAGTGCGATAGCGCGGATGCGGCGCATCTTAGGCGAATGCACCATAGAAGGCGTGGCCACCACCTTGCCCTTTCACCAAACCCTACTCACCGAACCCGACTTTATCGCCGGGCAATTCGACACCAACTACGTAGCCAACTCAAAGTGGTCGTCTTAAGCAAGCACGAGAGGCAATTATGAGCCAGACCCAGATCCCTGAGCACTTGATCTATTCGGAAAGCCACGAATGGCTTCAGCTAGAAAGCGGCATCGCCACTATCGGCATTACGGATTTCGCGCAAACCGAGTTGGGCGACATCGTATTCGCTGAGTTGCCCGAGGTGGGCGAGCACCTCGAACGAGGTGAAACCTTTGGCACGCTTGAGGCGGTTAAGACCGTCGCCGACCTGATCGCTCCGGCTTCCGGCGAGGTGCTAGAAGTCAACGACAGCCTCGCCGAAGAAGCCGAACAAATCAACGAAGACCCGTACGGCGGTGGCTGGCTGCTCAAGATCCGCATCGACGACTCTGCGGATTTGGAGAACTTGCTCAGCGCCCAAGACTACGCCGACCTGATCGCCAACCACTGACCTTGCATCTGTTCACTATAAATGCGCTTTTTATAAGGAATGCACATTAGTATCATTGGGAAGCTGGATAATCAATCCAATCCCAAGGGTTGGAACATGCCAAAAGTAGCTTAAATTTAATTAGCTCTACGCCGTGGATAGACTCTTGCTGGAAAGAACCGTACTGGTCCTCAATCAAAACTACGAGCCTCTAAGCGTATGCAGCGTGCGCCGGGCCTTACTGCTGATTTTGCGCGGCAAGGCCGAAGCTGTCGAAAAAATGAACGAGGTGATTCACTCGGTCTCCCAAGAGTATCCGGTACCCAGCGTCGTCCGCCTCGGGCGCTACATCCGCGCGCCGCGCCGACGAGTCGTGCTCTCCAAGCGCAACATCCTCAAGCGCGACAATCACCAATGCCAATACTGCGGCAGCAAAGAAGGCAAGCTAACGGTCGATCACATTGTGCCGCGCACTAAAGGAGGCCAAGGAACTTGGGAAAACCTCGTCTGCGCCTGCGCCCTGTGCAACAACAAGAAAGGCGAACACCGGCCCGAGCAGGTCGGCCTCATCCTGCGCAGCAAACCCAAGCGCCCCAATAACGTGAGCTTCATCCGCAATTTCGTCGGCATCGACGATCAGCGCTGGAAACCGTATCTTTTTATCGACTAAGGCAGGCGCTCTTATGGAACGCGACGCAATCGAACAGGAAGAAACGGCTCTCTACGAGGTCAAGCTCGACGTCTTTGAAGGTCCGATGGACTTGTTGCTCTATCTGATCCGCAAAGACGAGTTGGATATCTACGACATTCCCATCGCCCACATCACCACCCAGTACTTGGGCTTCTTGCAACACATCCACCAACTCGACATCGAACAGGCCAGCGACTTTATCCTCATGGCCGCCACCCTCCTGCGGATCAAGTCGCAGATGATGCTGCCCCGCGAGGAACTCGGTCTCGACGGCGACGGCGAAGAAGACCCACAGGCCGAGTTGATCCGCCGCCTGCTAGAGTACCAGCAGTTTAAGGACATTGCCGACTGGCTGGGTGTGCGCAAAGATGAGCGGCGCGACGTGTACCTGCGCCGCCAAGGGCCGGGCGACAGCGTCGAGGAGTCAGCCCAGCTCCAGCCCGTATCGCTCTTCGACCTATTGGTCGTGTACAAGCATGTGCTCGATACAGTGCCCGAAAACTTGGTCCACCAAATCGTCGAAGAAGAAGTCTCAGTCGCCGAGT
>VXZF01000559.1 GCA_009845645.1 Gemmatimonadota bacterium
ATGTAGGACTGCTATATGTTGCTAAAATCGATTATGGACGAAAAAAGTCTGGAGGAAAAATGGTTCTCAGTGACCGCGTAATCAAGACGCTGCTGGCAGAGGGCAAAATCGTCGTCAAGCCGCTAGGAGAGGGGTGCATTCAGCCGGCCAGCGTTGATGTGCATCTCGACAAACACATTCTCGTGTTCCGCAACTCGCGCCGCCCATTCATCGACGTGCGCGAGGACTTGAGAGACTTAACCGAGATGGAGGAAATCGGCGAGCAGCCGTTTATGCTGCATCCGGGCGAGTTCGTACTGGGCAGTACTCTTGAGACGATAGAGCTACCGGACGACTTGGTGGCGCGGCTGGAGGGCAAGAGTTCGCTGGGGCGCATCGGGCTGCTGATTCACTCGACCGCAGGGTATGTGGATCCCGGCTGGAAGGGCCATCTGACGCTGGAGTTGAGCAATGTGGCGAATCTGCCCATCACGCTGTATCAAGGTATGAAGATAGGACAGCTCTCGTTCCTACAGCTCTCGACGCCAGCGGACAGTCCCTACGGTTCGCCGGGGCTGGGCAGTAAGTACCAGGGACAGACCGTGCCCACGGCTAGCCGCGCCTACCGGGATTTTGAGAGCGGCAAGGGTTAGCAACTACAGGAACGTCTTTTGGAAGTAACAATCTATCCGAGGAGCCAATTATGGTACAAATAGCCCCACTAGATCGCTCTCATCTTCCTCAGGTCTTGGCGCTCGTCAACAGTCATCTTAGCACCGTGATACCTGGGTGGAGTTTGACTGCCGATTACTTTTGGGAGCGCCTGCAGAGCGAGCCGCAGGAGTACATCACTGATCCCTGGGTTGTCGAAAGGAAGTCCATTGTTGGCATAGTCAAGGATCGCGTTTGCGCGGCGGCGCATCTCCTCCGATACGGCGACGACACGCCCAGTAAGGGAATTGGCGACATTGATTGGATCTTGTTCTGGCCCGAAGAGCGCGAAGCTGGCGAGGCGGTTATGACGGAGTGTCGGCGGCAGATGAAGGCTTGGCAGGTGGTGGATGAGCAGATCTCGGGTCCCTTGCCGGTTCCTGCTTGCGTGGGCATACCGGATGTCTGGCCGCACGTAAGCGGTCTGGTGGAGCAATTTGGCTATTCAGCGAATGGGGACATTGACGAATCCGTCTATGGTGGCACGCTGAATGAAATCTCTGCTCCTAGTGAGCCGCCAGTAAGCGATGTAACGATCCATCGCGAGGCAGGGGAATTCGGTACGCGATTTGTCGCGCGGTTAGATGGAAACGACATTGCGCATTGTGAATGTATTGCAGATCTCACGCAAGGCGGCCAGTTACCTGCATTGGCAGGATGGGCGGAGCTTTCGGAGGTCGCAACGAGCGAAACGATGCGGAATCAGGGAGTTGGTTCGTGGGTCGTCGGTCACGCCGTTGAATGGCTACGGCTAGCTAAATGCGACCGGGTCGTGCTGTCTGTTGCGCGAGATGATGAAAAAGCGGGCGCAGGAAGGTTTTACCAGCGGTTTGGCTGGATGCCGCTGGTGCGACAAAAGCACTGGAGAAGACAGAAAGAACGTTGAATTGACCGCTGTACTCTTTTCCGTCATGTCAAGGTGCCGGACTGCAACATCAGTTGAAGTCGATGAATAATCTTCAGCAGGTCGCGTCCTTGCCTTCGCTGCCGTACACGGCGAGGCGTTCCTCTCTTGAGGTCTCGTCCTCGCTGACGCTGGAGGGGATGAAGTGGAGTTGCAGGGATCGCCGGCCTTGATCCGATCGGTTGGCAGGCGATCCGTGGTGCAGCCGACCGTGCCAGAACAGAATGCCCCCGGGCCTGAGCGGCACGGCGACGATGCGCTCCCTGGCCACGTCAGTATCGCAGATCTGCCAGTCCCGTCTGCTGAAGTGGATCACGGGCCCTTCGAGGTGGCTGCCCGGAATCACGTGCATGCAGCCGTTGTCGCGATGGGCCTCTTGCAAGGCGATCCACACGCTGATGATCTCTGTGTCCATGGGCAGATCGAAGTACGCGTGGTCCTGGTGCCAGGGTTTCTCGCGGCCGATGCGGGCCGGTTTCTGCATGGCCTGGTGGCGGTAGAGCTTGGCTGGTTCGCCCATCATGCCCCCGAGCACGTCCAGCAAGCGCGCGTCCTGGGCCAGTGAATCCAGGCGGGCATCGAAGCCGACCCACTGCTGCAGCTTGCGCACCAATGTCTGTCGCTTGCCATCCGAAGCGCCCGCCAGTTGATCCCTGACGCCGCGTTCGAACTGCACGCCCCTGAATCCCTGATTCTTGCCGTCGATCAGATCTTCCACCGCTTTGATGGCATCGGCCATCTGCGCGTCCGAAAAGGCTCCCTCCACGGCGAGGAAGCCCTGCGCTTTGAAGCGCTCGATCTCAGAGTCGCCGACATGCTCCAAACCGTTGACTGGTTCGGCTTCTCCGGTCGGGACGTAGAGATCGGGGTCGTACGCTTCGCTTCCGTGCTCGTCTTCTACTGCGTTTTCAGTCATGGTCGGCTCTCTTTTTTGCTAACTCCAACTAAAGAATAGCGATCATCCGGTTTATCTCCAACTTTTGGCTACTCGGTAGATAGCCTTTGGCCTGGGCAGCCAAGCCGGGGGTTGCGCCGAGACGTGTGTGAGTTAGCGGCGCAGAACGCGCCCCGACCGTCGGTAGACTATTACATCTTGAGCAGCAGCTATCTGGTCGCCAAATCCGGCCAGCGGGTCGAGTCAGAGCTAGAGGGTGTGCGGCTAAACAAGAAGATACATCCCCGTCACAATGTTGACGGTGATACAAGGCGCGGTATTTTCCTTGCAAAGCTATGCCCTCTCTCAACCATCCCTTAACCGGAGCCTCGCCATGACCGCGCTCATCGCTTTGGGATCCCGCCGCGAATTATTCGTCGATCACTTTCTCATTGAACACCTCAATGAGGCCGCTCTGCACTTGCACCCGCCCATTCGCCGCGAAGTGGTCTATCAAGTCTCCCAGCCCTGGGACAACGCCTGCACGGGTTGCTACAATCTCACTCAGGATGGGGACCGTGTCCTCCTGTACTACCGAGGCTTCTATCCGATTGGCGCGGACTACGCTGACGGTGCCGCCAGCCAGACCACCAACTTGGCCGTCAGCGCTGATGGTATTCACTTCAAGCAACCTGAACTGGGCTTGGTCGAATTCAACGGCACGCGCAAAAACAACGTCCTCATCCAGGGTCACGAGAGCCACAATTTCTGCGTCTTCCTCGACGCCAACCCCGCGGCCGATCCGGCGCAGCGCTTCAAAGCCGTGGGCGGCACGGGCCAGTCCAACTTGCACGGCTTTGCCTCGCCCGACGGCCTCCACTGGACCCCAGTCAAAGAAGGCCCCTTGGACGTCACCGGGGCCTTTGACTCGGTCAACGTCGCCCTATGGGACGCCCACATTGGACGCTATCGCCTCTTCAGCCGCTACTTTGACACAACCGGCGCTCGGGTGCGGGCCATCCAGAGTTGCACTTCTGAAGATTTCATCCATTGGACACAGCCGCAGCCTCACCAGTACGCCGATGACGTGCCGCTGGAGCACTTCTACACCAATGCCACTACGCCTTGTCCCGGTGCCGAGCACATCCTGCTGTCGTTTCCCATGCGCTTTTTGCCCGAGCGCCAACTCGACATCAGCGCGATGGATTACCCCGGGTCGGGCTTGTCCGACGCGGTGTTTATGAGCAGCCGCGACGGCGTCCACTGGTACCGCCCCTTTATGGAAGCGTGGGTGCGCCCCGGCACGGATCAGCGCAACTGGTCCCATCGCAGTTGCACGCCTGCTCCTGGCTTGGTGCAAACTGCTGACGACGAATGGTCCATGTACCTTTCGGAAAACTACGGCTGGTCAACTAACCGCTTGCGCCGCGTGGTGGTGCGACCGCACGGTTTTGCCTCGGTGCGGGCCGGGTATAGAGGCGGTGAATTGCTCACCCGTCCCTTGCTGTTAGAAGGGGCCGCCTTGCGCCTTAACTACGCGACCTCAGCGGCGGGGTCGCTGCGGGTGGAACTTCAGGACGAGTCGGGCCAGCCCCTGTCTGGGTATGCTTTGGAGGAGATGGACCCGATCTACGGCGACCAACTCGACGCGCCAGTGGCTTGGAAAGCAGGCGGCGACTTGTCTGGGCTCAAGGGCCGTCCGGTGCGTCTTCGGGTGGTGTTACAGGACGCTGATTTGTTTGCCGTGCGGGCCGCGTGAAAGTTACGAGTTACTACCTCTCATTCTTACGTCGTTGATATAACCCTTGCCGCTTTCTTCAATATTCCGGACAAGGGAGAGCGACTTGACGGATTTTTTGAACCAAACGTCAAACACCACGACGACCGTTCCGTCCTCGTTATTGATCACGTCTGATACCTGCCAGCGCTTGGTATTGGAATTCAGGATCAGATCCGTTGCTTTTTGAACCTCCTCGACGTTCGTTGCATGCACTTCAATCTGCGCGTCACAGGGTTTCGGGGTGGGAATGGCCGTGTCGCCCGCTTCAGAGACTTGGGCCGATTTTTCGGGATAAACAATGGTCCAGCCGGATATTACGGCCGGCCGCGCGCCAAAATTGCTTTTCCACACACCCAGCGCTATGGCGACGAACACCAACGATGCGAGGTACGCCACGGTAGTAAGCTGGGTGCCAGCCGCCAGTCCTATACCGATGGCCATAAACATGTACACGGCATCTATCGGCTCTTCGAGTGAGGTGCGAAAGCGCACGGCGGCCACGATACCTGCCAAGCTAAACGCAAGGGCTAGACTACCCTTAACTAAAAAAACGACCAGCGTTATGGAGGTAGGTATCACGAGCAGCGTGTGGGCAAAGGATTGACTGTATTTTTTGCGCGGTCGCGTCCAGCGATATACCCAAGTGACGGGGAGCGTAACTCCGAAGGCCAGCACCAAAGCGACCATGACTGGAATGGTGTGTGCCGGATCGATAAGCCGGGCTACCCCCTCTTCGATATTGCCGAGTGGAAATGGAACGGTGTCGGCCCCGAACTCCAAGGATTTTGCTACGAAGATGCGTTTGCGCTCTTGGGCGACGTAATAGAGGATCTGGGGAAAGAGGTAAAAAATCCCGCTGAGGGCTAAAAGCCATGCAGCGTAGTAAACGAGGAGACGTATGATCATGTTGTTGAGCATTATGTATCCCTCCTTAATTAGCTAGAACACCAAACC
>VXZF01000265.1 GCA_009845645.1 Gemmatimonadota bacterium
ACATTCTCCACGGCGACGACATCTCCGTAGTGTTTGGACAGTTCGCGTACTTCAATCACCGTAACTTCCTCCTTAGTGTCGCTGCATCCGCGCGCGAAAAAAGTGAATGAGAGGTTCGACATAAGGGCGCGACAGATCAATCGCGATTTCGTCAACGCCCGCCTTGTGTAATAGACTGCTGCGGCGCTCGGCCGCGGCCCGCTGTTCGGCGGCGAAAAACGCGCGCACGCCCTCGTGGCCGCTATCGACGAGCACCTGTTGGCCGGTCTCGGCGTCTTGCAGGTTGATAAAACCAACATCGGGTAGGTCCCACTCGCGCGGGTCGCTCACCACCACGGCGATCAAATCGTGGCGCTGGCTCAAGTGCCGCAACGCCGGCTCGTAGCCTTGGTCGAGAAAGTCGGAGATAACAAAGATCACGCTGCGGCGGTGCAAGACGCGGCTGAGGTATTCCAAGGCCCCGGCGATGGAGGTCTTGCGCCCCTGCGGCTGAAAGTACAGTAGCTCGCGCAACACGCGCAAGACGTGCTTGCGCCCCTTTTTCGGCGGCACGAAGACCTCAACCTCGTCGGTGAAGATGAGCAGACCCACTCGGTCGTTGTTCTTGATCGCACTAAAGGCCAACAGCGCTGAAACTTCGACCCCAATTTCCCCCTTCATCTGCTGCTGTGAGCCAAAGGCCCCAGACGCGCTGGCATCTACCACCAGCACGGCGGTCAGCTCGCGCTCTTCGTCGAATATTTTGATGAAGGGTGTTCCCACCCGCGCCGTTACGTTCCAGTCGATGTGGCGCACATCGTCGCCGGGCTGGTATTCGCGCGCCTCGGCAAACTCCATCCCCCGCCCCTTAAACGCCGAGTGGTATTCTCCGGCGAAGAGGTTGTTCACCATGCTGCGGGTGTGAATCTCGATCAGGCGAACTTTGTCGAGTATCTCTTTGGGAATCACGGCTCGGCTCACCTTGGCTTCAGGGAACTTCAATGTGGTCGAAAAGCTGCTGCACAATGTGATCGCTGTCGATTTCCTCGGCCTCGGCCTCGTACGAGGCAATGATCCGATGCCTGAGCACATCGGCCCCCACGGCCTTGACATCTTCCGGGGTGACGTAGCCGCGCCGCTGGATGAAGGCGTGGGCGCGCGCCGTGCGGACAAGGAAAATAGCAGCCCGCGGCGAGGCCCCGTACTCGATCAGCGGTGCCATATCGGCTAGCCCGTAGTCGGCCGGTCGCCGGGTGGCCTGGACGAGATCGACGACGTAATCCTTGATCTTGTCGTCGATATAGACGATCTCCACTACCTCGCGCAGGCGGCGTATTTCGTCGATGCCCACCGTTTGCTCCACCTCAATCAGACTGTCGTTGGCCATGCGGTCCAATATCAACCGCTCCTCGGCACGCGATGGGTAGGCGACTTTCACCTTGAGCATGAAGCGATCGACTTGGGCCTCGGGCAGCGGGTAGGTTCCCTCTTGATCAATCGGGTTCTGGGTGGCCATGACCAAGAACGGGTCGTCGAGGGCATAGGTTTCCTCGCCGATGGTCACCTGCCGCTCCTGCATGCACTCCAAAAGTGCACTCTGCACTTTGGCCGGTGCCCGGTTTATTTCGTCGGCCAAGATCAAATGGGCGAAGATCGGGCCTTTCTTGGGAATGAAGACCCCTTGGTGCTGGTTGTAGATGGTGGTCCCGGTCAGATCGGCGGGCAAAAGATCGGGGGTAAACTGGATTCGCTTGAACTGGGCCGCTACGATCCTCGCCAGCGTCGCCACCGTCAGGGTCTTGGCTAGTCCGGGCACCCCTTCGAGGAGGATGTGGCCATTGCACAACAGCCCCATCAGGATTCGCTCTACCATGGTGCGTTGGCCGACGATGACCCGGTCCATTTCCTGCAAGATGCGCTCCACCACCGCGCTCTCGCGCTGGACCTGCTCGCTAATGGCGTGGATGTCTATTGTTGTTTGCGTCATCGGATGTGCTCTCTACATGCTTTGAGTCTCAGCCAATAAAAAACCGCCCTGCGGATTCGCAAGCGGCTGGACCCATCTGCCTCAGACCTTTATGGCAACTTCTAATGTGTCAAGGAGCGGCGACCTCATCGTGAAATTGAACCCATTCTTGAGGGGCGCGCCCGACGTTGGGCAACAGATGCCGGGCACTGGCAGCCAGTTCGGAATCCGGGTAATTCTCAATCACGCGCTGATAGGCCCGCCGCGCTTGCTCTAGGTCGCGGATGTGCTCCTCATATATAAAGGCGATCATAAATTGGGCTTCGTCGCCGTGCTCGCTAGCGGGATATTCGGCCAACACGCGTTCGTAATAGCTAATGGCCTCCTGCATCTTCCCTTGCTGCTGGGCCAAGCCGGCGAGTTTTCTCAGCGCCTCCGGTGCCTTGGGAGATTGGCCAAAGCGTTCGATAAAAGCCGTAAAATGCGCGACCGCTTGGTCGGCCGTGGCGGGATCAACCGCCGCGGCCTCGCCGGCCGCGAACAGCTCTTCAGCGCTTTGCTGACCGCAACCTGTCCACCAAGACCCGGCGATAAATATTCCCAGTAGTATCCTCGACCACATCTATAATTTAACCGAGCATCGCGCGGGAAAGTTCCTCAATCGGCTTTGGCGACATTCGCTTTGCTATCACCCTTTTTGTCGCCTGCCTTGCTGCTGCCGCTGTCTTTGTCGGCTTTAGCCGCCTTCTGGTATCCATCGCTGCGATAGTCCGTTATGTAAAAGCCCGTTCCCTTGAAAAGCAGGCCGCCGCCCATGCCGATGAGCCGCTTGACCGGGCCTTTACAACTTGCTTCCGGGCAGGTTTGGCGCGGCTCGGCCGTAATGCTTTGAAACTCTTCAAATCGGTGGCCGCACTGCTGACATTCGTATTCGTATGTGGGCATGGCGTTGGCTCTCGTTATAACTAAAAATACAAACTTATTAATATAAATTCGGTCAACTAGGAACGCAATACTTGGCGCTGCATCGAGTCCCATCCGTCGGCACCCATTTCCGGGAGATCGCCCGTGCCGAGGGAGCGCACCTTGTCGTGCTCGATTTTGAGCAAGGTCAGCGCGCTATTGGAGCGCACGTCCGGGGACAGAGAGATGGTGCCCGAGGCTCCTTGGTAGAAACGGACCGTAGCCAACCAATCAATTAGTGCGGCTGGATCGCGATGCCCCTGCTCCCACCCGTCAATGAGCAAGCGGGTGGCGTCGTAACCAGCCGCCGCGTAGTGTGGGTCGCGGCGGAATTGCTTGCGAAAGTTGCTGACAAACGACTTCTCAGCCGCGGACTCGGCCTGCCGCACGGAAACGAAAATGACTCCGTCGAAATTTTTGCGCTCGCCCGGGCGCATCTGCCGGATGGCTTCGGGATCCCACCAAGCATCGTTGCCGAGGACTTGGGTCTGCAAGCGGTGAAAGTGAACCTGCGGCGCGATGGTCTGGGCATCCTCAAAACTTTCGACTACTACCACTATCCCGTCGATGGTGTCGATAAACATATCCGCTGTTAGCTCTTCCTCGACTTCTAGCTCTTCCTCGACCACTTCAAGCGTATCCGGCGGTGGCGGCCTCAGCGCAAAACCGGCCTTGCGAATCTCCTCAAAAACGAGGCGGAAATCCTTCGTCTCGTTGGGGACATACCAATCGCTGTGCGCGACCTGGCCGCCGTTGCGCTCGGCAATGCGGATGAATTCGCGCGCAAAATCCCAGCCGTAGTCGCTGAGGGGAGCAATAATCGCCAAGTGTTCCAAGCCGAGGACCAAGGTCGCGTACTCGCCCAATAAGCGCGCCTCCGTCGTCGGAACCGTACTCAACTGGAAGATGCTGTGGCCGAGCGAATCCAAGCCACTCTGTTGAGCCAGCGGCACCAACAGGGGAACACCGGCGCGCGCGGCAACCGTCGCCGCCACAACGCTAGAACTGCTGAAGAGCGGACCGACAATAGCCACGACTCCTTGATCCAGCAGTCGCTGGGCACCGTACGCTACGCGCAACAAACCGCTGGCCGGGCTTTCGCTAATGTCGTCGCTGTGATCGGTAGCGATGGGTAAATTCCCGTAGTCAACCCCGGTGTCGGCAACTACCAGTTCAAAGGGAATACCAGCTTCCCGATTGGCCAATTGCACACCATCGTGGAGTTCTTCGCCGATCCGGTAGTCAACCCCGGTCATCGGCAGCAACAAGCCCAGCCGGGGCGATTCCGCGCCAACGCGCGGGCTATATGCGGTCAGATCGCTCCCCCAGACGGCGGCTATCGGAGCAAATATGCCACTGACGACGCTGTCGCGATAAGTCTGCATCGCCTCGGCGGCTTCCTCTTGCCAGCCGAGGCGCTGATACCAGCGCGCCCGGCCGAAGAACAGAGCTTCGCGCAGACGCCCAGCCCCTACGGCCTGACGCAAACGCGTCTGCTCTTGTGCTTTTAGTTGTCCGTTCCAATACATGGCCGCCAACCGCTCGGCTGCTTGGGCTTGAATGCCAAGCGGGGCTTGCGTGGCCAACAAACGACCGTACTGGGATGCGGCCTCGGAGTAGTGCTTGCTGTTGAAAAACGAGTCGCCAATCAACAGCCGGGCATTGGGCAGGTAGCGGCTGGTAGGAAACCTACGCTGCAAGACCAAGGCTGCGTCGATGGCTTCGGCAAAGCGACCTAAGCGGTACATGGCTTTTCCCACGAGGAACTGACCGGCACTGGACCGCTGGTTAATCGGGAACTCCGCTAGCTGCCGCAAATGATTGAGAGCCTCGTCGAAACGCCCCTGTTTATAAGCTGCAAGCCCATTGCCAAAAACCTTTTCGGCGTCGGCCGAATACGTCCACGTGCGCGCCTGACATTCGGCGAAGTTCGGCATCAGCATCGCCGCAAAGACCACGCATACGTAGCGAGCAATGTATTGCCGACAACGGGGCCTGGGTTGTCCGCATCTGAGAGGACGAGTATATTTTTTACGCCACGGCATTTCCAACCTTTCCTTTAGGTTAAATATATGCAACCGCGTGCTGAAAAAGTGGAGATTGACCCAGAAAAACTGCGCAGTCTCCTAGCTAGACAAATCGAAGAACAAGAGCAAGCGCCTGCCCAACCCGAGGCGTCCTCCACCGAAGGCGAAGGCACGCAGACGGTCGAGTCCGAGGCTATCCACTTCGACCTCAAACCGGAAGAATTAGAGGCCTATCTCGATCAATACGTCATCAG
>VXZF01000741.1:0-1995 GCA_009845645.1 Gemmatimonadota bacterium
CGGCGGCTAGCTGCCTGCCGCCGGACATGTCGTTGTCGGGCCGCGGCCGATCAAAACAGAAAAAGTCCGCCGCGTCGAGCGCCCGGCCGATCCGTATCGCTTGGTCAAGGATCCACCGCGCTCGGCCGTCGAGCAACAGGCAGAAATCCGGTCCTACGGCCCGGCGCATGTCGCCTATTAGGTTGACGAGCGATTCTTCGTCCCAAAGGGCGGCGAATTTGTAGGCCCGGAAACCTGCACTCTGCGCTTCCTGCGCTTCCTCGACGATCCCTTCTGCCGAGTTGCGCTCCGACTTCCTGCACACCGGAATGCTATTGCGAAAGCCGTTGACATGCCTGTGAACCGACTGGCCGGCGACCTTGGCCACGAGGTCCCACAAGGCGACGTCGATACAAGCACGAAGATCGGCAGACACGCTCCCATCTACTTCGTTGAACGCCAGCCATAGCCGTTCGCGATTGACGGGATTCGCGTCGATGAGGATGGAGGCCGCCGCGGCCACGTCGGTCTCGGCGACTGTGGCCGCAACGCCGGTACAGTGACCTTCTAAGCCCGCGTCGGTCAGAATGCGCAACAAACCGGCGGGCTGATGGACGATTATGCGGGATATAATCATGGGCTTTTCAAATCGGCCGTCCGACTTCAACCGCCAAAATTACAGGACAAGGCCAGCTTCAGCCGCCGACCCTTGGGATCATGCGTAAAGCCGTCGTACGCCTGCTCGATGTTCACCAGCGGCGGCATCGTGTCGAGCAGGTTCATCCCCGACAGCGCGATGTGGACGCCCTCGGACAAGTCCCACAGAAAGCTCACGTCCCAAGTGACGAACGAGTCAATGGTACCGAATACTTCTTTAACGGCATCATTACCGGAGTTCATCGATCCTCGGTCCTCGTACGACGAAATGTAGTTCAAAAAGCTCACGAGGCGGTAGTTTTGCCAGTAATAGCCCGCCGACACTTGGCCCTTCAACTTCGGCAGCGAGGTTGCAATGGGATTGCCAAAGTTCAGGTAGCCGGCCGCGTCTGCCCCCTCTTGTAACACCAAGTCGCCGAGCGTCAGAGCCTTCGTCCGGTACTCCAGCGTGTACGTAGCGTCTAAGCTGAGCGCAATTTTTCCAACTCCGGCGTCCGTGTTCCCGCCCAGATGCAAATCAATTCCCGAGGTCTTGACCCCTGGCCAATTGACGATATCAACTTGCACCCGCTCCAGTTCGGAGGCCGCGCACGTGCCAGTGCCGATCCCGTCCGGGCAGACAATGAACTGCTTCAGGGCCTCTTTATTCGCCTCATCGGCATATAAGGCAGTAATAGCCCCGTGCGGCATGGCCCCGATGACATCCTTGAAATCGTAGCTCCAGTAGTCAAACGTCGCATCAAAGCCTTCCTCAGTGACTAAGACGAAGCCCGCATTATAGGTAAAAGCCTGTTCGGGTTTGAGGTCTTTACTGCCGAATCGGTCCACCGTTTGATAGGCACCTGTCTCATTGATCCACTCGAGCGTCGAAAGCGGGTTTTCATTTACGTCATCCAGCGATGGCGTGCGAAACGTCGTCTGCACCGAGCCGCGCAGAAACACGGATTGAGTCGGGGATTCCACCAGCTGATAGCGCCAGCCAAACTTGGGATCGAAACTGCTCGCCACATCGTGGAACTCGTAGTTGGCGGCGAGTTGAGTGTCAAAGCGCGATCCCAAGCTCAGGGGGATTTCGGCAAAGAAACGATGCACCGTCTGCGATTCATCATACGGCCGATTCACATTGGTAAACGCATAGGGACCGAACCGGTCCTCGGCTGAGCACCCGTCATCGCCTACCACCGGACAGGGGTTGATGGTCACGTCGCCCTCGTCGTTGGGATCGCCGCTAGCATTGAGCAAGCGGAACTGGTAGCCGGCCGCGTAACTAGCGACGTCCTCAATCCAAGTTCCACTCAGCGTCGCATCGGCGACCAGCAGATCCGCAGTGCTCTGTAGATCGACTTCCTGATTGAGCCA
>VXZF01000741.1:2095-5189 GCA_009845645.1 Gemmatimonadota bacterium
AAATACCAGTTTTCGCCGTCTTGGCATTCGTTGTAGTACAGGTCGCCTTCCTCAGCGCCGTAGTCCGCACAGAATGCCTCCCGGCCCGGGTGGTCGGGCGCGACCTCCATGATGCTCGTGTCTGTCAGAGGGAAGGGAGGATACGAAGGCGTGGTGTACCACTCGGGAATCTCAGCCTGAGCAAACAGGCCCTCTAAGTGATACTCCGTGCCATTGTCCAGCTCACCATTGATCTCGGTAAAAGCGCGGATATGGCTCATGTCCTCAATCAGATTCTCGTACTGTTGATAGCGGAAGCGGCAAGTCCAAGACTCCCGGAAGCCGCCAAACTGCTCACAACGCGGGGCGTGGATGGCAGCGGTCCACGGAGCCGGCGCGCCAACGGCGAAGGTGCCTGGGTTTCCCAAGCTCGACCAGCCAAGGCGCTGCCCGCCGCCATGCCACGGCTGTAGCAGATAGTCCCTTTCGGAGGCCGGTAGCGCCTGACGCCCTCTCCATTCTCCAGAAACAACCGCATGAGCCGCGCCGATTTTTCCACCCCAGATCGCGCCGATGTTGGAATCGCCCGCGCCAGCGATATACTCATGCGCCCCTGAAACCTCAAAGCCCTCAAAGTCGGCGCGAGTTAAAAAATTGGCGACACCAGCTACCGCATCCGACCCATAGATAGCCGAGGCCCCCTCTTTGAGCACCTCGACCCGGTCCACGGCGATGGAGGGAATGGCATTTACATCAACGAAGCGCCCGCCGATCAAGCGCGCCGGAACATAGGTTTGGCGGCGGCTGTTGATCAGCACCAGCGTCCGCGAAGCTCCTAGACCGCGCAGATTGACGTTGGCAATACTCTCAGAAAGAGTGGCGGCTTGGTTGGCATTGTACCAACTGCTGCGCTCGCCGATCACTCCGTGGCTAGCGCTCAAGTTCTTGAAGAAATCAACTGCCTGCGGCGACCCTTGCTCGGCCATCTTGTCCCGGCCGGTCACCGTGACTGCGTAGGGCAAGTTGATGGGAGACTCCTTAAAGGCGGTGCCGGTCACCGTCAACTCTTTGAGGAGCAGTGCGGAGGGTTTTATCCGCAACTCGACGGTCGTGGTTTGCCCGGCCTCTACCGCAACAGTGGCAGTCACCGACGAGTAGCCGATCAATTCGGCGCGCAATTGGTGCTCGCCCACCGGCACGTCAGCTATAGTAAACTGACCCTGTGCGTCCGACATCCCGCCTAGGTCCAAGGCCGGGATATAAACCAAGGCCGTCTCCAGCGCCTGACCGCTATCGTCGTCAACTACAGTGACGGTGATAGTACCTGTCGCTTGCGTCCACGCCGGCGCAGCCCAAGCCAAAGCCGCGGCGACTAGCACCAAAAAGTGCCTATGCAAAAATTTCATCGCAGTACCTCCTTGTTAAGGGTGCGTTTTTGTAACGTCTGATCCGTCAGCATTCAGTGCGCTGCACGCACTTCGCGGCGCAGCCCTGTCCAGACGCAGATGGCCATTCCCAAGAGGACCAAGGCAAACGGGAAGCCTGTTGCGAGCGAAGCCGCCTGCAGCGAATTCAGCCCCCCGCCAAGTAGGAGGGCGATAGCAACTAGCCCCTCAATCGTACACCAAAAGACCCGCTGCGCTACCGGAGCATCTACTTTGCCACCGGCTGCAATGGTATCGACAATCAACGAGCCAGAGTCCGATGAAGTGACAAAAAATACGATGGTCAGCAGGAGCGCCACCGACGAAAGCAACTTGGTCAGCGGGAGTTGGTCGAACATCTTGAACAATGCGATTTCCAGCTTCCACGCCGCAACATTCTCGGTTACACCGGTATAGCCCCCAACGATGTGCTGGTGGAGGGCCGTGCCGCCAAAGGTGCCAAACCACAACAGGCATAATACCAGCGGCGGAATGAGGACAAAAATCGCAAATTCGCGCACGGTGCGGCCCTTGGAAATACGGGCGATAAACGTGCCGACAAAAGGTGCCCAAGCAAACCACCAAGCCAAGTAGAATGTCGTCCAACCGTGCAGGAAATCCACGTCCTCGCGCCCGACCCAATTACTGAGCGGCACAATTTTGGCGAGATAGCTGCCGAGTGCAGTAAACATGCTGCGGAAAATGTAGAGCGTCGGCCCGAGCACAATAACCGTTAGCAGCAACAACAACGCGAGAATGATATTGAACTGGCTAAGGCGCTTGATCCCAACATTAATACCCGCCAACACCGATGTCAGCGCGATGGACGTAATCACCACAATCAGCAGCACCATAGTGGTGTTGTTCGCGGGAACACCGAACAGATAATGCAGACCAGAGGTTAGCTGCTTAACCCCCAAGCCGAGCGAGGTTGCTAGCCCGAATAGACCGGCGAAGATGGCAAACGTATCGATGACATGGCCAGGCCAGCCCCAGATGCGGTCGCCGAACAAGGGATAGAACGCCGAGCGAATGGTGAGCGGCAATCCGCGATTGTAGGCGAAGTACCCGAGGGCAAGTCCCACGACGCCGTACGCTCCCCAACCGTGTAGCCCCCAGTGAAAACAGTTGCCGCAATGCCCACGGCCGCGGCTTCTTCTGTTCCGGCAGCGATGCCAAGCGGTGGACTCTGGAAGTAGTAGATCGGCTCGGCCGCGCCGTAAAACAGCAGACCGATACCTACGCCAGCGGCAAAGAGCATGGCAAACCAAGTTGCGTTGGAGTATTCGGGTTTTGCATCGGCCCCTCCGAGACGCACCTTGCCGAGAGGCGATAAGGCTACATACAGACAAAAGAGCAGGAGGAGATTAGCGGTAACTAGGAAAAACCAATCGAGATTTACAGTCAGCCACTCACGGGTATTTCCGAAAACTTCCGTTGCGGCTTCTTGGAAGACGAGCGCCCCAGTGACAAAAGCGACAATGGTGATACTGGAAATTGTGAATACTGGGGTCAGATAGATGTCTAAACCGAATAGTTTCTTGTGGCCCTCGTCATCTAGCGACTGTAATTGTTCTCCTTCATTTATTCCCAAAACTCCCCCTTTCTTGGGAACTTAGGAGTATTAACCCAACTCGGCGTTGGTGCATGAGCGGACGATTTTTGTTCCGTAGTGCCATAAATTGAAAAAG
>VXZF01000478.1 GCA_009845645.1 Gemmatimonadota bacterium
ACAGCCGCACCGCCCACCAACTCGCTCAACTCCACGTCGTGCGCGGCGAACTCGCACGGGCCGAAAGCCTCTACCAACACTTGCGCGAGCGGCAAATGGCCCTCCCAGACGACCATCCCGACAAGATGTTGACGCTCGACAAACTAGGCGACACCTATCGGCTCCAGCAACGACCGACCGAGGCCGTCCCACTCTACAACCGCGTCCTCTCCTTTCAACAGGACCACCGAGGCGATGAAGAAGTCGCGGCAACCATGCAGAAGCTATCCGACCTCTACCGAGCACAGGGCGACCGCGCCGCGGCCGATTCCCTCGCCCAACGCGCTCATGCCCTAAACCTCCGCGGCCGCGCCCATGCCTTGTTCCTCCAAGGCCACTACCAACGAGCCGCACCCCTGTACCACAGTGCGCTGGCCCTGCAAGCGGGCGACCATCCCGACTTGGCCCGCACTTGTTACTACTTAGGCCGTCTGTACGACGCACAGGATCGCTATCGGCAGGCCGAGCACTTCTACCGACGCGCCTTAGCCGCGTCCCCCGCCAGCGATCCCGACCAAGTTGGTGCAGCACTCGCCGACCTACTTGCCCGCCAAACCAACCATCCTTAACGCCCACAGGAGTCCCTTGTATGAACCGCCCCCCCACAGAATTCAAACGCATCGCCGCCGCCAACCTCAGAGCTTTTGGCACGGCCTGCCTCCGCGCCGCTGGCATGTCCGCCGCACACGCCGCTCAGTTGGCCGACTTGCTGACCAATTCGGACTTGCGCGGCGTGCGCTCGCACGGCACCCGCGCCCTGTACGGGTATTGCTGCACGATCCGCGACAAAAAGGCCAACCCCGACCCAGACATCCGCATCCTGCGCGAAAGCGACACCCACGTCTTTGTCGATGGCGATGGCAGCCTCGGGTACGCGCCGACCATGCTCGCCACCGAACGCGCCATCGCCAAGGCCAAGGAAAAGGGCCTCGCCATCGGCGCGGCCTGCCACATTGGGCACTACGGCTCAGCGGGACACTACGTGCGCCGCGCCATGGCGGAAAACTGCGTGGGCTTCTCAGTGCAGGCGGCCTATCCTCAGTACTACCCCAGCAACGACGGCAAGCGCGCCGCCCACTACGGCAACCCGCCCTTGTGCTTTGGCCTGCCCGGACAAGAGGGGCCACCAGTAGTGCTCGACGTGGCCACCTGCATCCTCGCCGACTACCAACGCGGCGAGCAGATCGAAGCCATTGAAGAGATGATCCCCGCGGCCTTCTTCAAATCCATGGGCTACACCGCAATCGCCACCCTGCTCGGCGGAGCTTTTGTCGGCCAAGGCGGCGACCGCGCCCGCGAGATTGCCGCGCAATGGCCGGCGGCGCGCATGGGTAGCTTAATCCTCGTCCTCGACTTGGGCCTCTTCGCGCCCGCTCCACAAGTGCGCCACGGCGTCGATGAGTTGGTGCGCCTAGCGAGCGAGCAAATGATCCCACTGCGCGGGTACGACGAAGTCACCCTGCCCGGCACGCCCGAACACTACAACGAGGAAGCATACGCACGCGACGGCATTCCCATCGGCTTAGAAGACGTCGAGCGCTTAGCCGAGTGTGGCCGGGCCTTTGGCGTTGTGCCCTCGTGGCTGGACTAACGCCGCGTCGATTTCTACCTTAACGAACCGCAAAAAGGAGAAATTCTATGAGCCTGACGCGCGAGCGCCACGCCGAGCTAAAGCGCTATGCCATCCAATTGCGCCGTCTCGTCGTCGAGTCGGTACACCACGCTGGGGCCGGCCACCTAGGAGGCCCCATGTCCGCGGCCGAGTTGCTCATCGCCCTGTACTTCGCCGAGCTAAACATCGACCCAGACCGACCCCGCGACCCAGACCGCGACCGCTTTATCCTGTCCAAGGGGCATTCCTCAATCGGACTCTACGCGGCCTTGGCCCTGCGCGGCTACCTGCCCATTGAAGAACTCGCCACTTTTGACGCCATTGACTCCCGCCTCCAAGGCCACCCGGACATGAGCGTCCTCCCCGGCCTCGACATGTCCACCGGCTCGCTGGGCCAAGGCCTGTCGCCCGGCCTCGGCATGGCCCTCGCCGCCCGGCTGAAAGGACAGGACTTTCGCACTTGGGTGATGATCGGCGACGGCGACTCGCAGGAGGGACAAATATGGGAGGCGGCCTTTGTCGCAGCGCGCTACGGCCTCGACAATCTCACCGCCATCCTCGACTGGAACGGCCTCCAGCAATACGGCTGGGCCACCGAAAAGGGCTACGGCGTGCTCGATCGCTTGGCCGCACAGGAAAATCCACTCAGCCGCTGGCGCGCCTTTGGCTGGAACACCATCGAGACCGACGGCCACGATTTCCCCGCCATTTTCTCGGCCTTTGCCGCGGCCAAATCACATCGCGGCCAGCCCACCATCATCGTCGCCCGCACGGTCAAGGGCAAAGGAATCTCCTACATGGAAAACGACTTCAACTGGCACTCCAAGCCAGTGACCGACCAAGACCTCAAACAAGCGCAGGACGAACTCGCCGCGCAGGAGGCAGCGCTGTGAACCTCTCCACCACCGGCGAGATGCTGGCCCAGCGCGATGCCTTTGGCGACGCACTCATCGAACTCATTGACCGCGACCCGCGCGTGTACGTGCTCGACGGCGACTTGGCCAATTCGACCAAGGCCGACAAAGTCTCCCGCGAGCGGCCCGACCGCTTCCTCGAAATGGGCATTGCCGAGCAAAACATGATGGGCGTCGCCGCCGGCATGGCCACCTGCGGCCTCGTGCCGTGGCTGAGCAGCTTCGCCTGCTTCATTGTCAACCGCGACCTCGATCAGCTCCGCGTCGTCGTCGCCCAACCCAACCTACCCGTCAAGCTCTGCGGTGCTTACTCGGGCCTATTGACCGGCAAAACCGGCAAAACCCATCAAGAAGTCGCCGACATCTCCGTCATGCGGGCCATGCCGAACATGACCGTTTTGGCCCCGGCCGACGCCGTAGAAGTCCGCGCCTGTATGCTGGTGGCCAACGACCTGCCCGGCCCCGTGTATGTTCGCATGACGCGCGACCCGGAACCAGTCATCTTTCCAGCCGACTACGAGTTTGAGTTGGGCCGCGCCCTTGTCGTGCGCGAGGGCACGGACATCACCCTCATATCCACGGGAGCCCAAACCCCGCGCTGCCTCGCCGCGGCCGACGAATTAGCGAGCGAAGGGATTTCGGCACTCGTCCTGCACGTACCCACCCTCAAGCCACTCGACGCAGATGCCATTGTCGCCGCAGCCGCGCAGACGGGCTGCGTAGTAACGACCGAAGACCACACCATCGTCGGCGGCTTGGGCGGCGCGGTCGCTGAAGTGCTAGGCGAGCGGCGTCCCACGCCCATGCAGCGCGTCGGCATCCGCGACGTCTTCGGCGAATCCGCACCTAACGAAGACCTGCTGCAAAAATACGGCTTGACCCCCGGGCACGTGGCGCAGGCGGCGCGGGCGCTGCTCTCTTGACCGTCGTATCCAAATACCCGTAATTAAATGAGACTCATTTACCGCAACCGATAGCCACAAGCTGCTGATGACGCGACATACTGGGTTCACTTCAGAGTGTTTGTTCACCAGTAAAAGCTCATACGAGCCATTAGAGTGCATCTTTGATGCACTCTTTTTCTTTGGCCGGTACCATAGGAAACGAGAGACCACATGAAAGAGGGTTTGTTGCAACTGTTGAAGCTCCAAGAAGTCGATAAAAAACTCTTCTCTCTCGAAGAGGCCAAAGAAAAATATCCCGCTGAAATCGACCTGCGGCGCAGCAAGATAGCAGAAGCGCGGTCCGTTTTGTCCGATCTAGAAGCCCAAAGCGCGGAGCTAGCCAAGCAGCAGCGGCACTGCGAGCGCGAGATCGAAAGCAGCAAAGCCACCCTGCGCGAGCGCGAGGAGCGCTTTTCCGTAGTAACGACCAATAAGGAATACGATTCTCTCCAGCTCGAAATCGAGATTTGCAAAAAGACTATTGCCGAGCACGAGACGCAGTTGCTCAAAGCCCTTGAGGGCCAAGAGCGAATTCAGGGACAAATTGACGAAGAGCAAGAGGCTTTTGAGGAAGTCCGCGCAGTCGAGCAAGAGCGCATTGATGAACTCGAAGGCATGCTCGGCACCATGCAGGAACAAATCGACCAAGTTAAAGAGAGTCGGGAGGTGGTCGCCAAGAGCATCGATGTTCAATTGCTGCAAACGTACGAGCGCAAAAAGGGACGGCACGGGATTCGCGTCGCAGCCGTACACAAACACGCTTGCGGCGCTTGTTACTACCAAATGCCCGCCCAAATGCTCAACGAGGTACGCGTCGGCGACCGCGTCATTTCCTGCGAGAGCTGCGGCACCATTATGGTCTGGGACGAGCAGTTGGTTTGATTTTGGGAGAAGTAAGTCGGGCGGGCGCGCTAGCAGTCCTCAGTGGCCGCTAGTGAGGAAAGTCCGAGCTCCACAGGACAGGATGCTGGGTAACGCCCAGGGGGGGCGACCCCACAGATAGTGCCACAGAAAACACACCGCCCAGCTTGCTGGGTAAGGTTGAAAAGGCGAGGTAAGAGCTCACCGCACCTGCGGCGACGCAGGTGGCAGGGTAAACCTCATCCGGAGCAAGGCCAAATAGGGGAAAAGAGGTGGTCCGCCTCGCTAAATTCCCGGGTAGGCCGCACCGAGGCGACCGGGCAACCGCCGCCCCAGATGAATGCCCGCACAGCGCACTTCAAGTGCGTGGACAGAACTCGGCTTATAGACTTACTCCTCCCACACCCGGGGCCCGGCGGCTCCGGGTGATTTTTCTGTTTTTGGAGAGCTAATGTTCCCTCTGATCGCCGCGCTGGTGTTGATTGCCGCGCGACTGCCCGCCCAACAACCCGAACGCTACGCAATCGAGCCACTGGTCTCGCAGCTAGCCGAAGGCTATATCGACTGGACGCAACACGCGCTCTTCGCCTATGGCGACGGCACCGCGCCCGCGGCAATCACCGACCCTGTGCAGCAGCGGCTCCACGGGTTGCGCAATGCCCGAGACGCGGCCTTCCACAACATGCGCCAACTAATCGGCCAAGTCCGCCTCAACGCCGATACCCAACTGCAAGACGCGGGCCTCGATCGCGATTTCCAAGAACTCGTCCGCGTGGCCATTGGCTCGCAAAGCGAGGACCAAGG
>VXZF01000432.1 GCA_009845645.1 Gemmatimonadota bacterium
GGTTTGGCCGCGGCTGTCCAGGGCATGTCGGGCTGCGGTTTTCTCATCTCCAGCGTCGGCTCCTCGTCCCTCGGAGTGGCTGGGGTGCTGGCCACAGGCATGACGCTCGCTTGGGCCGGCGATCTGTTGGTGTTTATGATGGCTCCTTGTGCCAATGGCATTCGCATGTTGCACGGCTTGAGCCGCTACAAGCGCCGCATCCTCGCGATGATCGGGCTGGCCATGGCCATTGGCCTCGTGGGCGGGGTTTGCACGATCCTCGTGCTGAGCTACCACTACGGCGCGAACAACTACCACGGCTCGTGGGCGTGGTTTGCCAAGGAGCCGTTTCGCGTGGCGCAAAACTTTGCGCTCAATCCGACTGGCCCCAATTGGGATGGCTGGCTGTGGAACGGAGTCGGCGCGGCGATTATGGCGCTGTTGATCTGGGCGCGACACCACCTTTTGTGGTGGCCCTTCCACCCGCTGGGCTATTTGGCTAGCGGCACTTGGATCCTCAACAGCGTCTGGTTCAGTATCTTCCTCGCGTGGCTGGTCAAGGCTCTCGTGCTGAAGTACACTGGGCCGAATGGGTACAAGGCGACGCGGTGGTTTTTTCTTGGCATGGTGCTGGGGCAGTTCGTCGCCGGGGGATTCTGGATGGTCGTCGATGGGTTTACGGGTATGACTGGGAATAGGATCCGGATGTTTTGAAAATTACGCGTTGGATTTTTGCGCTGTTGTTCGTCGCTCTTGGTGGGCAGGTTCTTGCGGGAACTTTTGACGACCAGCGTGTGGCCGTCTTGGTCTTTACCAAAACCGCTGGTTTCCGCCACGATTCCATTCCCGACGGTACTGCCGCTATCCAGACCTTGGGGCGGGAAAATGGTTTTGCCGTCGAGGCTACTGAGGACGCGGGGCGTTTTACCGACGAGGGCTTGGCAGCGTATCGGGCGGTGATTTTTCTCAATACGACCGGCGATGTACTGGCCGCGGACCAAGAGCGGGCCTTTGAGCGCTACATTCGCGGCGGCGGTGGTTTTGTGGGCATCCACTCCGCGGCCGATACCGAGTACGACTGGGCTTGGTACGGCGATTTGGTGGGAGCCTATTTCGACAGCCATCCGGCCATTCAACAGGGCGAGATCCAAGTGGCCGACCGGGTTCATCCGGCCACCAGCCATTTGTCCGCGCGCTGGCAGCGGCGCGACGAGTGGTACAACTACCGCCGCAATCCCCGTGGACGAGTCCACGTCTTGGCCACCTTGGATGAGGGCAGTTACAACGGCGGCAATCACGGTTTTGACCACCCCATCGCTTGGTGTCACGACTACGACGGCGGCCGCTCTTGGTACACTGGCGGAGGCCACACCCGCGAAAGCTACGGCGAGCCCTTGTTTATGCAGCATATCCTCGGCGGCATCGAGTACGCCACTGGAGTGACTGCGGCCGATTGCGGGGCCACGTTGGATACCAATTTTGCAAAGGTCGTCCTCGACAGCGAGGCTGAAAATCCCATCGACTTGGCCGTGGCTCCCGACGGGCGCGTGTTCTTCATCGAGCGCAAGGGAGAGCTGAATGTATATCGGCCCGATCTAGGATTGACTCGCTTGGCCGGACAGTTAGCGGTTTCGACCGACTTTGAAGACGGCCTGCTGGGCATCGCCCTAGATCCAGATTTTGTTCGCAACAATTGGCTTTATCTGTTTTACTCGCCGCACGGCGAAGAAGCCAAGCAGCATGTATCACGTTTTGAATTAGCGGGCGATGAACTGGTTTTGGATTCCGAAGTCGTATTGCTGGAGATTCCCACCCAGCGGCGCGCGTGCTGCCACTCGGGCGGGGCGCTGGCGTTTGGCCCGGATGGTAACCTGTATATCGGCGTTGGCGATAATACCAATCCCTTTGATTCGGATGGATTCAGTCCGTTGG
The DNA here is from genome assembly GCA_009845645.1 of Gemmatimonadota bacterium. GTDB lineage: Bacteria > Latescibacterota > UBA2968 > UBA8231 > UBA8231. Next base: position 1,912 of record VXZF01000432.1, read on the forward strand.
ACGAGCGGCCGGACCGGAGCGATTGGGATGCCCAGCGCACGGCGGCTAACAGCGCCGATCTGCGCGGCAAAATCCTGCGCATCAAGCCTCAAGATGATGGTAGCTACAGTATTCCCCCGGGGAATTTGTTCGCCGAGGTGGAAGAAGGCCGGCCCGAGATTTACGTCATGGGCGTGCGCAATCCTTTCCGGTTGTCGATCGACCGTAAAAGCGGCTGGCTCTACTGGGGCGATGTGGGTCCCGACGCCCGCCAAGCTGACCCCCAGCGGGGGCCGATTGGTCTGGACGAGTGGAATCAGGCGCGGGTAGCGGGCAATTTTGGTTGGCCCTACTGCATTGGCGACAACCAACCCTACGTTGACTACGATTTTGCCACCGGACGTTCCGGTATGCCCTTTGATTGCGGGGCACCGAGGAACCTGTCGCCCAATAACACGGGCCTGCAATCGCTGCCTCCGGCGCAGGCGGCGTGGGTTTGGTATCCGTATGGCACCTCGTCCGCGTTTTCCGAAATCACCGCTGATAGCGGCCGCACGGCGCTGGCTGGTCCGGTGTACTACTACGATGATAAAGCAGGCGACAAGAAGCTGCCCGCGTATTACGACGGCACGCTCTTTATGTACGAGTGGGCTAGCAATTGGATTAAAGAGGTCAAGCTGGACGAGGACGGGCACATCCTCAAGATCAATCCCTTTTTGGATGGTATGGAATTCATCCGGCCCATCTCCATGGAGTTTGGCCCTGACGGCTCGCTGTACGTGTTGGAATGGGGCAGCGGCTTCTGGGGCGACAACGACGACGCCCGCGTGGTGCGGATTGACTACGTGCGGGGTACGCGGGCACCGGTGCCCCGCATTGAAGCTGCGCCCACCAATGGTGCTGCGCCGTTGGAAGTGCATTTCTCGGGACGCGATTCCTTTGATCCCGATCCAGGGTCGGTGCTGGACTTTGCTTGGGATTTTACTGGCGATGGCGAGATTGACGCGACGGGGTTAGAGGTCGTCTTCACCTACGAGGTAAGCGGCGACTATGTTGCTCAGCTAACGGTCTCTGATGCCGAAGGCAATCAAGGCGTGGCGCAAGTGCCTATATCGGTCGGCAATACCGTTCCCGAGGTGGAGATCGTGCGGCCCCCGGATGGCGGGTTTTTTAGCTGGGGAGAAGTCGTCGATTTTGAAGTCCGGGCCTTTGACGAGGAGGACGGGACCGCCGACTGTGCTCGGGTGGTATTACAGGCTTTTATCGGCCACGACGAGCACAGTCATCCCCTTGAGGAATACGGCGCTTGCAGCGGTAGTTTTCAGACTGAGGCAGGACACGGCGGCGACGGCGACGATTTGTTTTATACGATCGAAGCGCGCTATACAGACTTGGGCAGGGAGTCGGTGGCTTCTTTGACTGGTAGGGCGGGCCACATTCTGCAACCCAAGCGCAAGCAAGCCGAGCACTATACGCGCCAGAGTGGAGTGCTATTAGAAACGACTGGAGACGAGGCCGGCGGACAGAATATCGGCTTTATTGCCCACGGCGACTGGATTTCCTTTGCGCCCATGAACTTAGAGGGCATTGAGTCGCTCAATTATCGGGTGGCTTCGGCCGGGCTGGGGGGACGCATTGAAGTGCGCGTTGATTCGCTGAAGGGGCCGCCGATTAGCACGGTGCGCGTGGGCAGTACGGGCGACTGGCAAGTTTACACGGACCTAGCGGCACCTATTGCGGACCCGGGCGGCACTCACGAGTTGTTTTTCGTCTTTATACGCAATCCGGGTGACGACGGCTTGTTCAATATCAATTGGATTGATTTCCAAGGACCGGGGGTGTCCCGTCCTCTGGCCACCGCAGTGGAGGCTGAGTCGAGTTCACAAGGGGCGCTGCCCGGTCAGGCCGTTATGTACCCGCCCTATCCCAATCCCTTTAACCCGACGGTCCAGATTCGCTTTGTGCTTCCCGGACGCATGGCAGTGCGGTTGGAGGTTTTCGATATCTTAGGGCAGCGGGTGGACGTCGTGGTCAACGAGACGCTGGACGCCGGAAGCCACGCGGTGCGGTTTGATAGAGCCGATTTGGCGAGCGGGGTCTATCTCGCGCGTTTGGCTACGTTGGGTGGGGTCTTGGTGCGGCGAATGGTGTTGTTGCGCTAGCTCATATCTTTGCGGCGAACCGTGGAGTCGCGTCTCGCAATACAAGTAATCCCTTGACAACAAAATGATTTTGCGTAATATGACCATAGTCATAACTGTGGTCATATTACATCAAAAAGGAGAAAAAATGCCTTCTATTTCAAAAAGTAAATTGAAAGCCAATATGCTTCGCATCTTTCGCGATATTGAAGAAACCGGCGAAGAATGGATCGTCACAGATCACAATCGCCCTGTTTTGCGCATTCAGCCGATTGCGCAAAAAAAGACTGTGGAAGAGGTGTTCGGAGCGATTCAGGGCAAGGTTGTCTATCGCGAAGACATCAATACGCCGACCACTGACGAATGGGGAGCGCTGGCGTGATCGTCTTGGATACTTCGGCCCTCGTATTCTGGACGCTAAACCGAGATCGGCTATCGCGAACCGCAGCACAAGCGATCTCGGACGCCGACCGCATTGCTCTTAGTTCGATCTCTATCTGGGAAATTGGCATTAAGGTAAAAAAAGAACAGCTCTCCATACCGATTTCCATCCAGGAATTCACTGATAAACTAGAACAAATCGACCGTCTCGATATTCTCCCGGTAGATGTCCAGACTTGGATCAAAAATCTCGAACTCGACTGGGATCATCGCGACCCTGCTGACCGCACCATTGTCGCTTTGGCCAGTCTGCATGCCTGCCCGCTCGTCACCTCGGATTCCGCTATCCGCGCATTTTACTCACAGGCTATTTGGTAATTCAACTTTTGACCTTGGCAGATGCAGTAATTCGCCAAGTTTTTCGCGGAGAATTTCCATGAAATACGCGGCCATCCTGTTGTCGGTTCTGTGCTGTCTGGCCATTCCGGTTTCGGCCCAAATAGTCCACGTGTGGGATCTGGCCGATACTGCTCAGACGGGCCAGTTCACAGTGTACAATCCCGATGTCAACGATGCCGAATTTGGTACTCCTATTACTGCTGGCGATATAGATGGCGACGGGCGCGACGATTTGGTGATTTCGGCGATGGCCGGCGATGGCCCTGCCAATGATCGCTCCAATACCGGCGAAGGGGCCAGTTGATAAGAAACCTTACCGTCGG
>VXZF01000667.1 GCA_009845645.1 Gemmatimonadota bacterium
GTGTCGTAGCGGTCGCAAATCAGGGCCACCATTTCGAGCCACGCCGCTTTGAGCGCGTCGCCCCACTCTTCTGCGCGCGCACTGGTGAGATATTCCTCGGCGTCTTCCACAACCCTAGTGGTCTCAACCACCGGGCTGCTGTTGGGGAATCCAGGCGAGCGATCCACCTTGAGCGTGATGGCCGAGTCAATCTCGACCCCTGCCCCAGTCAACTCGCCGTCGCCCATGCGCGCGTGGACATCGCCCAGCGAGAGCAATCCCCCAGGCTTTTGCGCGCGGATGTGAACGGTGCTGCCGGGCTGGATGGCATTAAAGTCCATATTGCCGCCGTGATCTATGGCATTGGGTGCCCACGATTCGAGCTGGACGACGCCGATCATGGGCCGCACCGGCACTACAAAATCCGGCGGAAAGTGAATCAGCCCGTCGCGCACCGGTGCCACGCAGCGCCAATTGCCCCAATTGGGACCGCCGTTGCGATAGAAGCCGTAGGGACCGACCTCGATATCGATGATTTCAATAGCCACCCAATCGTCCGGCCCAATGTCCTCGATGAGAAAAGGACCGCCGGGGCGGGCGTAGCGGCGATGGCTCTCCCCGGAAGTAATCATGCCGGCGCGGGTCTCCCCGGCCGCTTCAAAGTCGTTGTCCGCTCCACCAGTGGTCTCAATGATGACGGTTTCTCCGAGCGCCAAAGTGCCGCGCACCTGGCCGATTTCCGGGTCGTCCGGCCCGCTGTAATGGGGGGTGCGAGTAAAGTGACGCATAAGCGTTCTCCTTTTCTTCTTGTGATGTTAAAATCCTAGCGCCCCTCGGCAAACGGAAAGGTCCCGTTGTACCCGAGCGCGGCAATAGCCGGCAGTGGCGAGCTGACAAAGGGAATCCCTGGGAACATGGGCGTCTGCTGGTAGTGCAGCACCACGTTGCAGCGGATGGGCGCGTCGGCATCTTCCTTTAGCTTGGCACCTTGGTGCGGGATGTGGCTGAAGAACACCACCGCATCGCCGGTCATAGGGTGCAGGTGGATGTGCTCCTGCCGCTCGCACCACTGATAAAAGGGATTGTCGGAATTGTACCCGCCTAGGTGGCGAATTTCTTCCGGCAGCGCATTGTGGCAGAAGTTGTTGATGAAGGTCAAGCGCCCGGTCTCTGGCGAGTTATCCGTCAGGTAAAACGTGGTGTTTATGCAGAGCGGTCGCAGCGCGTGCCGCGCCTCGTCGGGCGCGTCCCAATAATAGCCAAAATCCTTGTGCCACTCTTGGGTATAAGCCCCCGGATTGATGTGCGCGCGAAAACTCCGCAACTGGCATTGCCGCCCGAGCATGGCCTGCAAATACGGCGCGACCGAAGGATGGCCAACCATGGGTCGGGCTATCTCAGGTTCCTGCTCCAACAAATGGTCAAAAGCCACATTGCCCACTTCATTGCTAATGTCCCATTCCCGCCGCTCGTACTTCCGCACCAAGCACTCCCGCCAAGCCAACACCACGTCCTCGGACAGCGCATTGCGAACCAATAGAAAGCCGTGCCGGTCGAGCGCGTCGAGCTGATCTTCCAATTCGGGGATTTGAGCCGTATCCGCGACGATTTCACTCATGGAAAAGCTCCTAGTCTTTACTGGTCATTTACATTGCGTGCAAAATACCGCTCCCAGCGCTCCGTCGGCTCAAAGCCCAAGATGCGCCGGGCCTTATCGACATTGTACTTCCCGTGTCCCTCCCAACTAAGCAAGTTGAACTCCTGAAAACAGTCCGGCACTTGTGGAATTTCCAGCGCCAGCCGACAGGCCTGATGCAAGTCCTCCCACACCACCGTAAAGGGCTGAAAATCTCCAGCACTTTGCGTCGGCCGCGGCCCCAAACCATTGAACAAAAAGCTGATCGTCTGAATGCCATGCGCCCGCGCATACGTCCGGCAAATCTCGCTCGCCAAGCCCTTGGTCAGGCAGTAATAACCCGTGGTCAAAACCGGCGGCACATCCGCAATGTCAAAGTCGTGGTCGTACGTGCGGCGGACGAATTGCGGACCGGTGTGAACCACCTTTTTGATCCCGTGTTCAACCGCGGCCTGCATCACATTGAGCGCCCCGCGCATATTGACGTGAAAGCTCTGCTCGGGATGATCGCGCATGACCGTGAAATTCATAATCGCGTCCATGCCCGCAGCCGCGTCCCGCACCTGCTCCCGCGACGACACATCGCAATGCACGATGGGCTTGCCGTCCGGGTGCGGAGCAACGTCGGCCAGCGTCACATCGTATGTATCTTCGAGACCGGGCAGCAGATCGGGGGCGATCATCCCCGAAGCCCCTAACAGCAACACCTTTTTCTTCACGCCTCAGCTCCTCGGAACTCGCGCTGCGGCCGATAACCCATGGACTTGGCTCGGTCAAGCAAAAATTTAGGATGGGTAATGGGCGCGGCGATGTGGTACACGGCCCAGCGCGGCACCCAATTTAAGGACGCGCTCGCCTCCCGCATCAACGCCGCGCAAAACGCTTGCGCTGCATCCCGAATATCGACCCACATCAAATCGCGTTCCCGCCCGGCGACCTCCTCCTCCCGCACCAGCTTGCCGAGGCGCAACGCCGTGACCGTAATGGGATACTCACGGGCAAATTCGCGGCACGTCATCTCGCCCAAATACCGCGCCAGCACCGCCATTTCGGTCGGTGGCAATGGCTTGTAATATTCAGTGATGTACACTGTGTCGGGATACGCGCGAAACACTTCAAGAGTACTGCCGTACACAAACCGCTTGACGCCGGCCTCCACTCCCGCCTGCAACAGCACGTGCGTACCGCGCGTCGCTCGGTCGAGCAGAGCCTCTTCGCTTTCGGACGCAGGTGGCGGCTCGCCCGTGTGGACGACAACATCTACATCCCGCACCACCTGCCGTACCGTGTCTGGATCCGTCAGCCGAGCGGCGATCCATTCGACGTCTTGCCGCTGCGCCGCGCAGTCGTCCAGCAGCCGCAATTGCGCGTTTTCATCCGCTGATAGTGCAGCGGCTACCTCTTGACCCAATGCACTAGCCGCGCCCGTAACCAATACCCGCATCGGCTCGTATCCTCTAGCGGAACCAATCGTACGTCAGCGCCAAGCTGCGGTCGGCCAGCGGCAATTCCACGCGCTCGCCGCCCCGCGCTGACGACAGCTTCAGCCCCAACTCCACTTCCAGCGCGACAGCGACCCGCCTCCCGGAATTTTTCGGCTCGTCCAACCGTCCCTCCATGCAGTCGATCAGGTCGTCGAGGCAGTACACCGTCCGCATCCCCGACAAAAACTGCGGCGCAGGCCACGGCATTTCCACCCGCCCGGCAGCCGGCGTTTCCACGTCTTGATAGAGCCGCCACTGATTGTACTCAAAGGCCATCTCCCCCCGACTCCCAGAAATCCGCACCTCGGGCGCGCCCGCGCGGATGTGGACCACCGTGCCATCGCTGCACGCGATCATCCCCTGCCCCATGAACTCCGTGCTGCCGCGCTCCCGACGCGGCTGATCGCCCGTGCCGCACACCCAGATCGGGTCGCTGGTCAAAAAGTAGCTCCAGTCCTGATGCTGAGCGAAAACCGGAACGCGCGCTTCGAGCGACCGCACCTCCCCAATCGCCCCCTCCTCTACCAGCGACTTGGCTCGCGCGACCGCCGGATGCGGAGCGCTCGTCGCCCCGCCCACCAGCGGCACCCCAGCCTCAGCGCACGCACCAACCATGGCGTCGGCCTCGGCCAGCGAGAACACCATCGGCTTATCCACCAACACGCCCCGCACCCCAGCGTCGACCGCCGCCACCGTCAGCGCGGACCGCCCCTTCGTGTTCGTCGCAATCGCCACGATGTCCAGCCGCTCTTCGTCCAACATCTCCAGCGCGTCCGCGTACAAGGCCCCAATGCCGAAGCGCTCCCCGAACATGGCCCGCCGCCGCGGATCCCGATCGGCCCCGGCCACCAATTCCACTTCGGGCCGGTCGGAAAGAGCCGCAGCATACGAAGAACCCAGCCCCTCTCGACCGGGGTGATCGTGGAGGTGAAACGTCCGGTTGATATCGAGTCCATCCGGCAGGGGCCGGTCGGCACTCTCCACATCGTAGATGGGGTTTTCGTGCGACCCGAGGATGTTATCGTAATCCCGCTTCCCCAAGTCGTAGAGAAACCCCATCCACCCGAGACCGATGACACCAGCGCGATATTTTTTTTGCTCCATGCGAAATCAATCTCCTCGACCCGCTCGTCGCCTACTCGCCACGCGGCGGATCAACTCGTCGGCGATGACTCCCGCCAAAATCACCGCGCCGATAATGGCAAATTCGAGTTGGGTGGGGATGCCCGACACATTGATGGCATTGTAGAGCAATCGCATAACAGCCGCGCCAATGACGACCCCCAAAATCGATCCCTCGCCGCCGCGCAGGGAGCAGCCTCCCAACACGGCCGCGGCAATCGCATACAGTTCGTAGAAATTGCCGTGCGCGGCCGGTTGCACTGAGTTGACGTCGAGAGCGAACAGGATACCCCCCAAGCCAGCGGTGCCTGAGCACAACACGTACGCCAACACTTTCATCCGCTCAATTTGAATGCCGCTGTACCGCGCCGCAGTCTCGTTGCGGCCCAATGCCAACAGGTAGCGGCCCCATATCGTGCGATTGAGGAAGAGAGCGGCGAGAACTCCAGCAATTACCAAGAGGAAAAACGGAATCGGCAGCGCAAAGCCGCCGCCCAGCGAGACCTTGCCAATCGCCAGTTGGCGCAAGCCCTCGTAGGACGAGCCAAAGCCCTGGACTTGGTCGTGGGTGAGCCAGCGGGCAAAGCCTCGGTAGAACAGCAGACCACACAGCGTCACGACAAACGGCTGCAAGCCCAAGCGCGTGATCAGCAAGCCGTGCATCAACCCAATGGCCAGCGACAAAACCACAACGGCCAACAGCGCAATGACAGGTGGATATCCAGCGGCCAAAAGCATGGGCAGCAGACAACCCACCAAGCCGATCAACGAGCCAATCGACAAGTCAATTCCGCCCGTGATGATGACAAAGGCCACGCCGATAGAAATGATGCCAAACAGCGAGGTCCAGCGGATGATATTTTGCAGATTATAGGCGCTGACAAACTTAGGTTCGACGATCCAAGTG
>VXZF01000388.1 GCA_009845645.1 Gemmatimonadota bacterium
CTTTGGCGCGGTCGAGGGCTTCCTTGAAAATGTCTAGCTGCAAACCCTGGATCTTGATGTCCATCTGGATCGCGGTAATCCCGTCCTTGGTGCCAGCGACCTTGAGATCCATGTCGCCGAGAAAATCTTCGGCGTCGCGGATGTCAGTCAGCAGCTCGTACTCGTCGCCTTCCTTGACCAAGCCCACGCCCGTACCGCACACCGCGGTTTTAACGGGAATGCCGGCGTCCATCAAAGCGAGCGAGCAGCCACACACCGTGGCCATAGAACTAGAGCTGCTCGACTCGGTTATATCAGACACCAAGCGAATTGTGTAGGGAAAGGACTCGACTGAGGGGATGACCGGCTCTAAGGCGCGCTCGGCCAGATGCCCATGGCCGATGTCCCGCCGTCCCGGACCGCGCTCAAAGCGCACTTCGCCGACCGAATACGGGGGGAAGTTGTAATCCAAGTAATAGGACTTAAACCGCTTGCCTTGCAGATCGTCGGCCATGCGCTCGTCAAGCTTAGTGCCCAGCGTCGCCACACAGAGCGCTTGCGTCTGTCCGCGAGTAAACAGTGCCGAACCATGCGTCCGCGGCAACACCGTACTCTCGCAGGTAACATCGCGCACCGCGTCGAGTGCGCGACCGTCGATGCGCCGCTTCTCCTTGAGGATCATAGTGCGCATGTCGGCCTTGAGCAGCGCTTCTAGCTCGGCCAAGATGAGCTTTTCCGAGTCTGGAAAGCGCTCGGCCAAGCTCTCCAAGACATCGGCATTAATCGCGTCGATGCGCTCTTGCCGCTCTTCTTTGCGCGGGCTTCTGTTGGCCTCGGCGATGCGCTCTTGCGCCAACTCGGCAACGGCGCTGACCAGTTCGGGATCGGATTCTGCAACCTCGATGACAATTTTCTCCTTGCCGACTTCAGTAACCAGCCGCTCCTGTAGCTCGACCAGTTCGGCGATGCACTCGTGGCCAAAAGCCAGCGCATCCACGAGATCTTGCTCGGCGATCTCGTGTGCACCCCCTTCGACGCTGACAATGGAATCGGCCGTGCCGCAGACGATGATTTCGAGATCGGACTCATCTAGCTGGGCCGAGGTCGGATTGGCGACGAACTCGCCGTTGATGCGCCCGACTCGCACGGCTCCCATAGGGCCAGCAAAGGGAATGTCAGAGATGCTCAAAGCCGCTGAAGCCCCAATCAAACCCAAGACATCAGCGTCGTTTTCGCCATCGTACGAAAGCACCGAAACATAGACTTGGATCTCATAGGGAAACTTCTTGGGAAACATTGGTCGAATGGGGTGATCTATTAACCGGGCACTCAGGGTTTCCTTTTCAGAGGGGCGTCCTTCGCGCTTGAAAATGTTGCCTGGTATCTTGCCACCAGCGTAGGCCTTTTCCCGGTAATCTACGATCAAGGGCAGAAAGCCCCGATCTTCCGGCGTGTTGGTCCGGCAGGCTGTTACCAGCACTACGGTCTCTCCGTATTGAACCCACACAGCCCCGTTGGCTTGCTTGGCGATTCTGCCCGTCTCAATCGACAGATTCCGCCCACCTATTTCATGTTCGAGTTTAGTCATTAGATATATCTTTTGCTCTTTCCTTTGAGGGTTTGAATTCTGTGCAGCACCCGCGCCAGCGGACGCCGCAGCGCGTAGCTCAATGCGAGCTAACGGCGCAATCCCAACTCGCGGATCAACGCCGCGTATGCCTGCGGGTTTTTCTTTTGGTAGTAGTTTTGCAATCGCCTCCTCTTGCCTATGAGGACAAGTAAACCCCGCCGTGTGGCAAAGTCCTTTTGCTGGTCTTTGAGGTGTTCGGTCAGGTTCCGGATGCGCTCAGTGAGAATGGCAATCTGCACCGGGGCGGCCCCAGGACCGCCCTCTTGCCCGAACTTCTCTATCAGCTCTTTCTTGCGCTCAGTTGTTGTGGACAACGTCAACCTCCGTATTTCACGCCGCGCTTCCCGCCTTCAGACTTGGAGGCAAATAGGGCGCGTGCTTGGTTAATGTCTTTGCGGATTTGTCCTACCAGCTCGTCTGGACAGGCAAATGCGCGTTGGTCGCGCAGCTTTTTTACGAGGGCAACCTGTAGGGTTTGTCCGTAGAGGTCGCCGGTAAAATCGAGTATGTGCAACTCAATGACTAGCGCTGCTTCGGCAAATGTGGGCCGAGGACCGATGTGAGCCACGGCCGACAAAATCCCACTTCCGGGGCATTGTACTTTGGCGGCAAATACCCCCTGTGGCAAGGGTTTATCACAGTGGGGTAGCAAATTTGCCGTGGGAAACCCCAGTGTTCTACCGCGTCCTTGGCCTCGCGTAACGCGACCGGAAAAATGAATGCCAGCGCCTTCCATCTAAGGTTGACGCAGAACGCACAGGGGCCGCAATGCCCCCTTCTCCCACCGCGCGAGACCGAACAAGGTTTGTGCTGCGTCAAAAACTGCGCACACTTCGCGCGAATCTGCGCCAGTGGGGTGCTCGATTGCCTTTCCATGGGCAAAATCGACTAGCTTACCTTCGTTCAGCTCCACGACCGCTAGCTCGCTTAGGGCCAGTCGCGGATGGACGAGGGCCTTTTCAATTTGGCCTGCTCTATTCAGCCTAGCTACTTGGTCTAACGTCAGGGCTTTGTCCAGCCCGAGACCTCCGGCGCGCAGTCGGCGCAATTCCGCTAAATAAGCCCCCGTTCCTAAGGCGCACCCCAGATCAGTGGCCAGCGAGCGGATATACGTTCCTGCAGAGCAATGGATTCTCACCCTTAGTCTGGGAAAATCGTAGCCGAGCAGTTCCATTGCATGGATGTGGACCCGACGAGGTTTGAGGGCGACCTCATCCCCGCGACGCGCCCGCTTGTACGAGCGCACCCCGGCCACTTTTACCGCTGAATGCGCTGGCGGAACTTGGTCTATGACACCCATAAAGTCGCGCAAGGCTTGGGCCACGCTTTGGACGTCGGGAGGCGCGCAGTCGGCTTGGTGGCGGATCGGCCCTTCGGCATCGCCCGTAGCACTTACAGCTCCCAGACAAATCTCGGCCTCGTATTCCTTATCTGCGCCGCTGAGCCACCGATTGAGCCGGGTATAGCGCCCCAAGCAAACGACCAAGACGCCGCTAGCCAAGGGATCGAGCGTGCCGCAATGCCCAATGCGCCGCAATTGCAACAGACGCCGGAGCGAGACGATTACGTCGTGGGAAGTCGGGCCTTTGGCTTTGTCGATGACCAAAACCCCGGTCCGGGCCAGATCAACCATGCTGCGCTTCACCAAGACTATCGATCAGAGCCGTCAGGCGCGCGGCGCGCGCGGCGGTGTCGTCGTATGCAACCCGCAACTGGGGTGCGTAGCGCAAGCGCATGCGCTGGGCGATTTCTCGGCGTATAAAACCCAAGCCCCGCTGCATCCCTTGGAGTGCCTGCTTTTTGTCGTCTGCATTGCCGAGCGTGCTGACAAAGATCGTGGCATAGCTCATGTCGGCGGAGAGTTCCACATCCACTACTTGGACTAGCTGCAACCGAGGATCCTTCATCCGCTTTACGATGTCGGTCAACTCGCGCAGCAACTGCCCGCGCACTCGGATAATTCGTTGCGGGGAGGCCACCTGCCCTCAGTGTACTTCCATTTGGTAGTCGAGGATATGCACCCGGGGCTCGCCTTCGACGAAGTTGACGATTTTGGTCAGCATCTCATCGCAGTGTTCAACGGCCGAACTCACCACGGCAACCCCCAACACCGCCCGCTGCCAAAGCGCGTGGTCATCTACTTCGGCCACAGCCGCGTTAAAGCGGTTGCGGATGCGCCCTTTGAGACTGTTGAGGACTTGCCGCTTGTCTTTGAGCGAATGGCTATCGCCGATATAGAGTTGCACTGCACAGCTCATAACGATCAAAACAATTCAACCGCCCCTACAGCGTCCGCTCGGTTTCGACCACAACCAAGGATTCAACGATGTCGCCTTCTGAGATGTCGTCGAATCCCGCAAATCCCATGCCGCACTCGAATCCCTCAGAGACCTCTCGCACGTCGTCTTTGAATCGCCGCAACGAAGTAAGCTCCCCGGTAAAGACAACTTGGCCATCGCGCAAAATCCGCACCTGATTGCTGCGGACGATAGTGCCGTCTTGCACCAAACAACCACCAATCGTCCCCATGCGGGACGAGGTAAAAATCTGGCGTATTTCGGCCCGGCCCACCACCTGTTCTTCGGTCGTTGGAGCCAGAAGACCAGCCAAGGCGGCTCGCACATCCTCGATGACCTCATAGATGATGCGGTAGTTGCGAATTTCCACGCCTTCCTGCACGGCGAGATCGCGTGCCGAGGGTTGGGTGTTTACGTGGAAACCAAGCAAAATGGCGTTAGAGGCCGCTGCCAATAGCACATCCGATTCTGAAATGGCCCCCACCGCGCTGTGAATGACGTTGACCCGCACTTCTTCGTGGATTATGCGGCCCAACTCTTCGGCAATGGCCTCGACCGACCCATCGACATCGCCTTTGACCACCACCCGCAACTCTTGAATGTGGCCTTGCTGGATCTGATCGTGTAAGTCGCTGAGCGTAACTGTGCGCAGCTTGCGGTGATCCTGCTCGCGCTTGATGAGATGCCGACGCTGGCTGAGATCCTTGGCCTCGCGCTCGGAATTGGCAACAGCAAAAGTATCTCCAGCTTGCGGCACCCCGGGCAACCCAAGCACTTGGACGGGTACGGAGGGTTTTGCTTCTTCGACTCGCTGGCCATGCTCGTCGAGCAGGGCGCGGACCCTGCCGCTGTGCACGCCGGTAATAAAAGGCTCGCCAACGCACAGGGTTCCCTCTTGCACCAAAACTGTAGCCACGGCCCCCCGTCCCTTGTCGAGATGGGCTTCAACAATCGTCCCACGCGCTTTCTTATAGGGATTGGCCTGCAACTCAAGCAACTCGGCCACAATGAGGAGCAATTCCAGCAAGTGGTCTATGCCTTGTCCGGTCTTGGCGGAGATCTCGGCACAGGGAATTTGCCCTCCCCACTCTTCGATTAAAACCCCTCTTTCTGACAATTCCCGTTTGATCTTGTCTGCGTCGGCCGGAGGTAACTCTATTTTGTAAATCGCTACTACAAAAGGAACATGCGCCGCCATGGCCTGGAC
>VXZF01000400.1 GCA_009845645.1 Gemmatimonadota bacterium
CCCGTGTCGTGCAACAAGACGTCGGGGTGATAGATCAAGGCGGTCCTAGCCACAGTTTACTACTGCTCCAGCGTCGATAGATGCAATGGCGCGGCGTCCGAGGATGCGGATGTCCTCGGCGATGGCCGCATCGCCCAAGGCGGCGTGGTCGCACCAACGCAATTGCGTGGATTCACGGGGGTTGACGCGGGCGTGCCCGCTTACCACGCGGCTAAAGTAAATTAGGTCTATGTGCTGATGGCCCGGTTCGATGTCCTCTAGGAGGATACACGCGGGGCGGTACAGAACGGCGACCCGTCCCCATTGCTCTTGTTGGCCCAACAACTCAACGGTCAGGCCGGTTTCTTCGCGCACTTCGCGGAGGGCGGCTTCTTCGGGCAGTTCGCCCGGGTCGATGTGGCCGCCTGGGGGCAGCCAAGCCTGCATTTTCTTGTGCCACAGCAAGAGGGTGGCTCCCTCGTGGACGACAAAGGTCGTCGCCGTAAAGTCGCGGGTGATTGCCGCCAAGGTGTCCGCTCGTCGCGCGTTTGATGGAGGAAAAGCAAGGGCGTTTGCAGCGCGCCGGAGGTCAATATAGCCGGTCACTTGGTGGAACGAAAGCTCACGATAGCCCCGCGCTGCATTGACCAGCTTTTCTCGCCAATTATTTTACAAGGCTGAGTTTTGCATTCCTTCAGACTGAGAGAGATATGGCTACTGAGATTGTCATGCCCAAATTGGGGCTGACCATGGAAAGCGGCGCAATAAGCGCTTGGTTGGTAGAAGAAGGTCAGGAAGTGCAAAAGGGCCAAGCCCTGTTGGAAATCGCCACCGACAAGGTGACGATGGAAGTCGAAGCGCAGGCCGACGGGATCCTGCGCAAAATTCTGGTGCCGGTCGGCCAAGAAGTACCGGTATCGACGACGATCGGCGTCATCGCTACCGCCGACGAAGACATCGACTCGTATGTCGCCGCTGCTCCGAGCGACTCGGCTCCACCGGCAACTCCAGCTCCTGTTGCTGCTCCACCACCAACTTCGGCTCCGGCTGCATCAACTCCGGTCTCGCCGGCCCCCGCACCCTCCGTTGCTACCGACGGGCAGCGGCCGCATAAGACCTCGCCCAAAGCGCGCAAAATAGCCGCCGAGCACGGCCTCGATCTTTCTGGCGTCAATGGAAGTGGCCCCGGAGGACGGATCGTCAGCGCCGATGTGCTGGCCTTGGTCGAGCAAGTTCGGCTAGCCCCGGCTCCGGCCCCGACAGCCCCGGTCGCCGAAGGGCTGATTGAACTGAGCCGGGCCGAGCAAGTGGCCGCCGAGCGGCTGACGGCTAGCTACCAACATATCCCACACATTCACATCAGCATGGACGTGTCGGCCGTGTGGTTGCAGCAATTCCGCACCGGTTACCAGCTAGAAGGCAAAAAAATCTCCTTCAACGATTTGATCGTCAAAGCCACGGCCCGCACCCTAAGCGAATTCCCTCGCGTCAACAGCTTGGAAGAGGACGGTCACTTCCGCTACGCCTCCCAAATCAACGTCGGCGTTGCCGTAGCGGCCGAGCAGGGTTTGGTGGTTCCAGTCATTCGCGACGCAGCCGAAAAGACGGTCGAGGAAATTGCCTTAGAAGGGACGCGGCTGATCGACGCAGCTCGCCGCGGCGAGCTAGGCCCCGACGACATGTTGGGCGGCACTTTCACCATCTCGAATTTGGGCATGTTCGGCGTCTCCCGCTTTACTGCGATCATTAACCCTCCCCAAGTGGCGATCCTAGCCGTCGGGGCCATAGAAAATAGGGTAGTAGCTTCTGGGGCTGACGCATTTGCCGTGCGCCCTCAGTTAACCTTGACGCTGGCCGCGGATCACCGCGTCGTCGATGGCGCGCTGGCCGCCCGATTCCTCGCTCGGCTCAAGGAGGTACTAGAAACACCCGGCCTGCTCGGCTAGCAGCCCCTCACCTTGACCCTATCTAGGCCGCCGGTTATCTTCAAAACCGCCCCAAATTGGCCTTTTCGCCCTTGCGTACTGTGGGTGGAAGAGCGCGTTCTGGCATCGGAAAACAACCCATGAAATTCGAGAAAAAGACCCAGCTTTCCATTGCGTACGCCGTCCTTACGCTGCTCCTGCTCCTGAGTCTGCAAAACTACTTCGCCAACCAAGTTGAAACCCTTCCGTACAGCCAGTTCCGGGAGTGGATCAAAAGCGGACAGGTCATTGAGTGTACCTTCAGCGGCGAGTTCATCCACGGTCGCGCCAATGTCGATGGCCAAGAGATCAGCTTCCGCACCGCGGTCATAGATGATCCCGAAATCATTGGCCTACTCGAAGAACACCAAGTCGAGTTTACCCGCCAGCCCAGCAACAATTGGTTCACGCAGCTTTTGTCGTGGATCCTGCCCGCGCTGATCTTCGTGGGGATTTGGCTGTTTATCATCCGTCGCATGAGCGGGGGAGGCGGCCTGATGTCCATTGGCAAGAGCAAGGCCAAGGTGTACATGGAGAAGGGAACGGGCATTACCTTCGACGACGTGGCGGGCATTGACGAGGCCAAGGAAGAGTTGCAGGAGATCGTCGAGTTTTTGCGTACCCCCGAGCGATTTCAGGCCCTCGGCGGTCGGATTCCGCGTGGGGTCTTACTCGTGGGTTCACCGGGCACGGGTAAGACTCTGTTGGCCAAGGCCGTCGCCGGCGAGGCGAGCGTGCCCTTTTTCTCGCTCAGCGGCTCCGATTTTGTCGAGATGTTCGTCGGGGTAGGGGCCGCGCGTGTGCGCGACCTTTTTGAACAGGCCAAAAAACACGCTCCGGCCATTATCTTCATCGACGAGCTCGACGCCTTGGGCAAGGCCCGGGGAGCTGGCTCTTTTGGCGGCCACGACGAGCGCGAGCAGACGCTTAACCAACTCCTCACCGAGCTGGACGGCTTCGATACCAACGCCGGCGTGATCCTCATGGCCGCGACCAACCGGCCGGAAATCCTCGACCCGGCCTTGCTGCGCCCCGGTCGCTTTGACCGCACCGTGGCTGTGGACCGACCCGATGTCAAGGGGCGCGCCGCCATCCTCGGGATCCACGCCAAGGAAGTCAAGCTGGCTCCAGACGTAGATCTGCACAAACTGGCCGTGCGCACTCCGGGTTTTGCCGGAGCGGACTTGGCCAATGTCGTCAATGAAGCGGCTCTCTTGGCGGCGCGAAGAGATAAAGATGCCATCACCATGTCCGAGTTGGAAGAGGCGATTGAGCGCTCGGTGGCTGGGCTGGAGCGCAAAAGCCGGGTGCTCAACGAGAAGGAGCGCCGGATCGTCGCGTACCACGAGGCCGGTCATGCCATCGTCGGCGAGATTTTGCCCGAGGCCAATCCGGTGCAGAAGATCTCCATCGTATCGCGGGGCATCGCCGCCTTGGGCTACACGCTGAATATGCCGCTGGAGGACCGCTATCTAATGACCAAGGAGGAACTGGAGGATTCCCTAGCGGCGATCTTGGGTGGTCGGGCGGCCGAGGAGATTGTCTTTGGCGAAATATCCACCGGCGCGGCCAACGACTTGCAGCAGGCCACGCAAATGGCCGAGCGGATGGTCAAAGAGTTTGGCATGAGCCAGCGGATTGGCTTGGTCGCCCATCGAACGGACCGCTCGCAACAGTTGCTGGGCATGACCCCGGCCGACCGTCCGTACAGCGACGAGACGGCCAAGCTCATCGACGAGGAAATCAAGGGCATCATCGGCGCGGGATACGCACGGGCCAAGGACCTACTCACCCAGCATCGGCAGGCGATGGAGGATGTCGTCGAGATACTTTTTGAGAACGAGGTTATGGACGGCGACCAACTGCGTAACGTACTCGTAGAGAACGGTATAGAACTGCCCCCTAGGCCCAAACAAGAAGCTCCGCCCGACAGCCCCGCCGCCGAGCCGCAGGCCAACGGCAATGCTCCGCAGTCGGAAGAGGAAGAGCGCGAGGTCTCCTAGCCTACGGCGGCGATGACTTCCAACTCAACGGCTGCTCCCAGCGGCAAGCTGGCGACGCCGACGGCCAAGCGTGCGTGTATCCCCTTATCTCCAAGGACTGAGGCCAGCAGATCGGAAGCGCCATTGATCACGTTGGCATGGGCCGAAAAACCGAGTGCCGAGGCTACGTATCCTCCCAAGCGGACAATGGAGACCGAGTCGAGGTCGCCGGTTTCGGCTTTGAGAACGCTCAGGGCGTTGAGAGCGCACAACTTGGCAGCCTCATATCCTGCTTCGACATCCAAGTCCTCGCCTACTATTCCCGCGTATTGGATCTGGCCGGCTAGTAGGGGCAATTGACCTGAGACGAAGATCAAAGGGCCGCTTTGCACGGCACGGGTATAGGAGCCGGCCGGTTGGGGCGGAGGGGGAAGTTGTAGGTTGAGGTCTCTTAGTTTTTCTTCCACAGACATGTTAAATCTCCCATGGCTTCGGGCTAGTTGGCGCGAGTAATATAGGACGCCCAATGACTCCGGCAAGAGAGCAATGCGCAGTATGAGATTCGCCAGAGGGAGCGTCCTCGAACCCTTGGCCAACGGCGATTTCGTGCGCCTGTGGTTGGCCAACGGCCTCTGGTGGCAGGCCATGTGGATGGAGATGCTGGCGCTGGGGTGGCTGGCTTTGGAGCTGACTAATTCTCCGTGGTGGGTCCAGGTTATCGGCTTTTACCGAGCCATCCCCCTGCTGATTATGGGTTTGTTCGGCTCGGTGATTACCGATCGCTTTAAGCGGCGCTACATCGTTTGGACCTTGCAGTTGGTCAATGTGCTGGGGACGGGGCTGTTGGCACTTTTGCTCTTTTTGGGGCGGCTTGAGCTATGGCATTTGTCGGTGGTGTCGCTGGTATTGGGGGCCTCTTGGGCGCTGGATTGGCCGACCCGGCGCAGCATGGTGCCCGATCTAGTTGGCAAGGCCCGCACGGTCGATGCCATGGTGCTGGAGAACGTCATTCAAGGATTTACGCGCATTGCTGGCCCCTTGGCGGCGGGCTATGTCACCGCGGCCTATGGCAGCTTGGGTGCTCTGTTGGTGTTGGTCGGGCTAGGTGCCCTGGCGCTGGTTTTGTTGTCGGGCCTCAAGACAGACTCCAGAGCACCTAGTCAGGGCACGTGGGCGGCGGGCTGGGC
>VXZF01000765.1 GCA_009845645.1 Gemmatimonadota bacterium
GAAGCGAGTCGTGGGAGGAAACCCTGCGGCGGGAGATGAGAGAGGAAGCATGCGTCGAGGTCAGAGAGGCAAAGCTACTGGGATTCTCACGCGGCGAGTGCATCAGGGGGCACGAAAAGGGTCTGGTACTCGTGCGCTCCATCTGGCTAGCGAAAGTCGAGCTCAATGAGTGGGTGCCCGAACACGAGACGCTGGCGCGCAAACTGGTTCAACCGGAAGGAGTCCTTGAGGAGTTGGCGCTGGACGTTTTTCTACCCCTTCACCATCGCGCGCTCATTACTGCTGGCCTATTGAAGGAGTAATTAACGATGATCAGGTATGCACAGAATACAGATAGTTGGGAGGATTGGCAGCTTGACTATCGACTCGGATTGATCCTCATCATGCCTCCGAAAGAAGTGAGCGATCTAATAGATCCATTGCGGGAGCGGTACGATCCGAAATCTCATGCCACATGCAGTACTCACATCTCCGTATCGGACCCACTTAGCCTGGAGATGACTCCAGACCTCGAAACTGAGATCCGAGCCATATTGCAGGACTTTCAGCCCTTTGAGCTCCATTTCCGTACACTCCACGCTTCCAGTAAGCATCCGGGTGTCTCATACTCAATACATCCTGAGGAGCCAATACGCGCCTTGCAGGAGGCCCTCCATAAATCCCGAGCATTTGCTGGCAAGGTGTACAAGAGGAGGCACATACCACCTCATATGACAATCGCGGAGTTTATCTCGATACCAGAGAGTCTCAAGCTTTGCGACCAACTTCAAGACACGGCACCCAAAGGGTCGTTCCTTTGCGATAGATTAGAGTTCATAGTTCCCGACGATAACATGCGCTGGCATCGGGAAATAACGTTCATGTTGGGCAGTTCTGAAACCTGACAATCGCTATCAGTTCCCAAATTGCAATGAAAATCCGTCACAGAGCTTACGCCTATATCACCAACGGGAGCCGCCTGCTCCTCTTTACTCACCCGAAATCACCGGAAGCTGGCATTCAAGTTCCAGCCGGAACAATTGAGCCCGGAGAGGATCCTCAGGATGCCGTGATGCGAGAAGCAAAAGAGGAGACCGGTTTAACCGAACTCAGATATGAGCAGTTCCTGGCCCAAGATACCCGAGACATGCGGGATTGCGGGCGCGATGAACTACAGTATCGCTGGTTCTTTCATTTGTCTGTACAAGGGCCAATAGAAGAAACCTGGCGTCATGGAGAACATGCGGAGGACGGATCTGTGATCCATCCATTCGATTTTTTTTGGGCCGATGTCAGGGCACTTCCTAAGCTTGTTGCCAATTACGACGACAAGATTGACTTACTGGTAGAGTCAATGAACGCTCGTAAGTAGAGCATACATCTTATAAAGGGAACATGAAGATAGCAGTCCTGACAGATGTCCACGGCAATTTGCCTGCACTTCAGGTTGCCTTGAGAGCAATTCGGCGCGAGGGTGCCGACGCGATTTTTCATACAGGCGATGCCATAGGCATAGGCCCATTTCCGGCAGAATGCTTGGAACTGCTGCTGAGCACGTCTGGCATGAATCTGATTTGCGGTAATCATGACGCCTGGTTTTCGACCGGGCTTCCAGAACCACAACCACCGTGGATGAGCGACGGCGAGTTGAAACATCACCAGTGGGTACATTCCTGCCTTGATCCGTCACTGCGCTATACAGTGAGAGAATGGCCTTACCTGATTCAAGATGTGTATGAAGGTGTTCGAATATCGTTTCTCCACTACGGCCTCACGGAATCGCAGATTGACTTCAGGCCCATCGTCCATAATCCTCGTCCCGTCGATTTGGATAAAGTCTTCGCAGATATAAACTCCGATCTCATATTCTATGGCCACAAGCATTCACCTTCAGATTTAGTGGGGAGGGCCAGATACGTAAATCCCGGTTCCTTGGGCTGCCATTCAGAACCCATAGCGCGATTCGCCATCCTGGAGTGCGAGGGCAGGAGCTATGAATTGAAAATGCGTCACGTTCCGTACGATGATAGCACCCTATTCCAACAGTTTGAAAGGCGCAACGTGCCCGACCGACATTTCATCTATAAAGCAGCCTTCGGTGGAAGGAATGCACCATCCCGTCCCGGACCAGAATTTGATTAATTTCAAATATTTACAACACTGATTGAGCCAAAAAGTTCGCCTAGTTGTTGGATGCTAAGCTCCAGCACATGGTCAAATTCGGACTTTTCAGCGCTGTGTTTTTTGATGCCATGCACAACGGGCCTTTTGCTGTAAACAGACCTAGGAAATATAGCGCGGGTACGAGCTAGCTGCATATCAACCTGAAAGGGACCTTCTGGCTTATGATGGTGCTCCAGCAGGTACGTTCGGCCAAGGACTTGATACTCTGCTACTAGAATCGGCAGGTGTAAAAGAATGCGAATAGAGCGAGACAGAGCAGACTGAACACGCTCACCCCGTACGTAGGGTGGTAGTAATCCTAGCTGGTCTGTGCTATAGTGAGGCTGCAAAAGCCCCTCGAACGTATGCGCTTGGTCAGCGTCACTCGCGATCACGTGAACGCAGCCACCGCTTGCGAATGTCTGGTGCACCTGTCGCATCAGCTCGACAACGGCCGTTAAGCGCGACCAGTTACTCTGCCCGAATTCACGCGCAACGACAAGCTGTGCATCCTGTAGCGAGAAGTCTGCGGCAAGGATTTCGCTTAGTGCAGCACCAGCAAATCGGGCATGGTGATGGCGAATGCGATCACCAACGGAACGGTTTCCCTCCCGATGCTCATGGAGCAACTGTTTGGCTCGTCTCCTGATATGCTGAAGATCGGGACTACGAGGTAGGATGGTAGGCATAATAACCCTCTTTCTTGAATGCCTGTTGTCCGCGCGGTCAGGCGAAAGAAGGTCAATCTTTGCATGAGGAGGGTGGGTCTATGACCCTTACCGCGGACTGGAGGGCCTCCCTGAGGCACTTATATTTAAGCTAGGGGTTTGGATAAATCGCGTCAAGAATTGTACAGCAAGCGGTCGTCCTAAAAAGGCGGTTCGGGCACGGCGATACGTTAGACACAACGCGGTCAATTGAATCATGTCCGTTACCTTGGTAAAGCGCTATGATCCGATCTGGCCCTCATGGTTCGAAAAGTTGCGACACCGTTTTGACTCTGTTTTGTCAGGAAGGTATTGCAGCATCGAGCATGTCGGTAGCACTTCGGTCGCCGGAATGACCGCCAAGCCAATCATTGACGTTGACATTGTCATTGAGCCACAGGATTTTGAGCGCACGAAGGACCGGCTTGCAGAAATCGGATATTTCCATGAAGGAGACCTAGGTATTCCCGGCAGAGACGCCTTCGATCTGTCCGATAGCGGCCTGAAGGAGTCTTTGCCCGCCCACCATACGTACGTTTGTGACAAGTATGGTGAAGCCTTAAAGCGGCATCTTGTCTTCAGGGATTTCCTCAGACAAAGCCCCGAATATGCTCGTAGGCTCAGTACCCTGAAATGGCAACTCGCTGAAGAGCACGACAACGACCGTCAGTCATATATGGATGGAAAAGTCGCTCTGTGCGAGGAGATTTATGAGAAAGGGCTGGAGGCCCTGGGGTGTCGGCGCAGTCTGTACTTACCATTTGAAAAGAAGATCGGCAGGAGCAGAGATATATGAACAAGATCAGCTCCCACGAGATCGAGGCTAAATTACAAGGTGGACTCGCGTCTCAGAAGGCGGAACCGACGACTATTGGCAGGGCGAAGAATAAATGAATCGTACCGCGACTGTTGCACTGGTTAGCTACAGCCCGGTTGCGGGAGATGCTCCTGACCGGCTGGCCAAAACCCTTGAGAAAATGGGGATGCACATAACTCAGGCCGCCGCGCGCAAGGCCGATCTTGTGGTTTTTCCGGAGATCTGCTCTTATCTGGGTGCGCCCGACGCGTGGGTTTTTGAAGAGCTCGACGGGCCCACGGTTACGGCTATGGCCGCTGCCGCCCGCACCCATTCGGTGTATGTTGTAATTCCGCAGGCCATCATGGAAGGCAACAAGCGCCGCAACAGTTCCATCCTGATCGACCGGACGGGCCAGATAGTTGGCGTATATCACAAAAACGTACCGACCCATCCAGAGCTGGACTTGGGCATCATCCCCGGTACTGAGACACCTGTTTTTGAAACCGACTTTGGCCGAGTCGCTTTGACCATCTGTTTTGATATCAACTACTGGGAAGTAGGACATGCAACCTGCGCGAACTGTCCCGAGCTGGTCGTCTGGTCATCCATGTGGACGGGCGTGCGGATGATGAGCCGCTGGTCAATTGAGTTTGGTTTTTATATGGCGGGGGTATTTGCCGGCGGCGGCTCGTTTATTGATCCGGCTGGGCGGCTCATTTGCAGTGCGCCGCGCCGGACCAGCGATGCGACCGGCATGGCACCGCTGATCACTGCTGGGCTTGATCTGGATATGCGGGTGGTGCATCACGACGGCAACATCCAGCGCGTGCGGTCCTTGTTTGAGCGATACGGTCCTGGCGCTGCAACGGCGGAGCATCTGGGTGACGAGTGTCTGTTGACGCTGCGTTCGCACTTGCCGCATAAGAGCACCGATGAATTAATCGCGGAGTTTGAGATCGAGCCGATGCGCGATTATCTGGCCAGGGTGCGTCGCGACCGGCAGCGGGCTCTGGACGGAACCTACCCGACTGCCCCCCATTGATCCTGAACACCCATCTTCAGATGAGGTTTCGAGTGAGGCTGGAATTCTATGTCCGAATGGTTTGAAAACGAAGACTTCTGGACGGAAATGTATCCCTATATGTTCCCAGAAGAGCGATTTGAATCTGCGGAAGATCAAGTCGACAAGATTCTTTCGCTGGTGGAGTTCAGCGGGACACATATCCTCGATCTGTGCTGCGGCCCCGGCCGACATTCCACGATCCTGGCCGAGCGAGGATTTTCCGTAACAGGAGTTGATGCTACCGCGTTCCTACTGCAAAAAGCTAGGGCGCGAGCAAGCGAGCGGAAATTAGACGTTGAGTTTGTGCAGGATGACATGCGTCGTTTTGTGCGGCCCTCCTCGTACGACTTGGTGCTCAACATGTTTACGTCCTTCGGCTATTTCGA
>VXZF01000650.1 GCA_009845645.1 Gemmatimonadota bacterium
CTAGCTCCGGATACGCAGCAATAACCGCCTCTTGTAGCACGAGGTCTGCCACCTCATCCGATCCCACCCTCCGGGTGCGCCGCACCAGCAGCCACGGCGTGTGCTCCTCAACGAGCAGACCAAACGCCGCCGAGTCGCCAGCAGCAGCTCTCTGCACGCAGCTTTCTCCATTCCGTTCCATGATCACCCTTATAGTTGCTTCTTAGGCGACAAAGGTATCCGCAAAAAGGAGCCGTCGGGACAATTTCTGCGAAGAAGTTACACAACAGCCTTGGCGCTTTGCGCGAAGACCTTCGCGTTTTGTGACGGAGATGGCAGTGGGAGTTCGTTGACGATGGGGCGATTCCGTACCTAGGTATTACCGTTCTCCGAATCGTCTTTCGATACCTTCAAAAACAGCGACAAAACCACCGACAGCCCTACGACCACTACGCTAATCGCGAACACGTCTCCCACAGCCTCGGCCAGCGCAGAGTGGAGTGTGCCCAGCAGTGCGTCCGCCATCTGAGCACCTTGCGTCCCCGTCTCCGCGAATTCGGCTCTCAGCGCGTCCAAGGCAGCCGGATCGATAAGTGCCCTCGGGTTGTCCTTTATAGCGTCCAACCGACCCGGGCCGAGTGCAGCCCTGACCGTATCGGAAACAGCCTCTTCCACTCGCGAAGAGAATCTATGCATCATCACAACGCCCAGCACGGCCAGTCCCAGCGTACCGCCGATCAGTCGGTAGAACTGAAGCGCTGCGGTAGCAGTGCCCTCGAATCTAAATGGCACTGTATTCTGAACGGCGAGGTTGAATGTAGCCAGTACGCCACCAAGCCCAAGTGCCATAATCACAACGTATCCCACGGCCACGGAGGAACTAGTATTCGCGTCCATAGTAGAAATGAGATACATACCTAAAGCCATCGTTCCCGAACTGATCAGCGCCTGTCGTCGAAAGCGTCCGTCGGTTCTGGCGAGCATTCGCCCCGACACCATCGCGCCAAAGACGATACCAAGTATCAAAGGAGTTAGAAAACCGCCGCTGCTAGTAGGTGAAGCACCCAGAACGCCCTGGAAAAAAAGCGGTAGAAAAACAATAGTTCCATACAGTCCAAAGCCGGCGAGAAATGCAACTGTCGTCGATACGGCCACCACTCTGAATCTGTATATCTCGAAAGGCATAATGGGAGCAACCGCTTTCGATTCTGCGATTGCGAATATCGCCGTCATAACCAAGCCGAATGCCAGTACGCCGATAACCTGCGGTGTATCCCACGCATGGTGAACGCCTACTATGGACAACGCGATCAGTATGGGTACGACGGAGAGTACCAGCGTTACCATGCCAAGATAGTCCAGACTTCGGTTCTGGACCTCGGGCCTGATCGGCGGAAAAGTCCGAATAATCAACAGTAGAATCGGGACCCCGATTGGAATATTGATTAAGAATATCCAGTGCCATGAAATCACATTCGTGATGATGCCTCCCAAAGTCGGTCCGATAACCGAAGCCACACCGTACACAAGACTTATTAATCCTTGGTACCTACCCCGAACTTCAGGTGGAAACAGATCGGCAGTTACCAAGAATCCGTACGCCATAATGGTCCCACCGCCGATCCCCTGTATAGCGCGGAAGGCGATGAGCTGATTCATGGTCTGACTCATGCCTGCCGGTATAGAGCCGCCGATGAAGACCACTATGCCAAGGACTAAGAAAACCTTGCGCCCGTACAAATCGGTTAGCCGACCCACAATCGGAATCGCTACCGTGGCCGCAACCAGATATGCGGTCGCAGCCCATGTGTAGCGACCAAAGCCGCCGAGGTCCGCTATGATGACCGGCATCGCAGTGGCGACGACGGTCTGACCCAGCGCGGCCATAAACATCGCCAGCATCACGCCCAACATCGCCAGCGCTACCTGTTTTGCGGGAAGTTGTACGAAGTCTTTTTCCATCGACTCGGTTAAAGGCGCGTAGCGCGTCTGCTCGAGGTCGAGTCGTCGGTCTTATCGGTGGAAAACAGCGATAACCTACACGAACTTCGGGCCGCCGCCGCCGTCGTTGACCACGTGGCTGCGCACTGGAATCGCCGCTTGATCGGGAATGACTAATTCGAGCGGCGAGTCGTTTTCAATGACAGTGCCAGCCCCCACGCGCACCCCAGCCCCTAATTTAATCGCGCCAGGCCGCGCAGTCCTCGCTATGATCGTACCGATAGATACCGACACGCCGATCCGGCAATCTGGACCAATCGCGACGATGCCGTTGATTTCGGTGTTGGCTCCAATCGCCGTGTGGTCGCCCACCTGCACGGGGCCGAAAATCCCGGCGTCCGTGCCAATGAACACGTAATCGCCAATGATGGGATGGCGCTGCTGCACCTTGCCGCTGAGGCCGCCCAAAGTACACGGGTAAATGTGGCACCCACTGCCGATGATACCCGTCTGTCCGGTGGTTATGCCGCGATGGGGATGGTCGAGGAAATTGGCATCGCCAATCTGCGTTTCGGGATGGATATCCGCCTGATAGTAGCGCCCCCCCAACTCGGCAATGGCCCGTGGCAGCAAGGGCACCGGCCGCCGCGTCAGTCCAGATTCGCCCGCCACCGAGCCGGAGCGCGTTAGGGCATGGGCAATGTCGTGGTAAAACAGCACTCGCCACCCCGGATAGGTGCTCATCACGAGCTGCATCTGGTAGTCGAAAATGGAGTCGCACTCCAGCTCGCTAAGGAAGCGGCGATAGTGGTCGAAGTCGCGGCGGCGAATGGTCTCCTCCAAGGCGGCCCGAAAGTCGATCTTGAGTAGCTGCTCCTGCGTCAACCCACAATTGTCGAGCAAATAGGCGTCCCAAACGGCCGGATCCCTAAGCGCGGCAAAGCGGTTCCAGTGAGCGCGCACCTTGTAGGAGGGCAATTCCCACAGCAAGCAGATGGTGTTCATCAGGGCCTTCTTTTCAGCTCCCTCGCTCTCGCCGGCCGCCAAGAGCGACTGCGCGATCATCGCGTAGAGCTGGTCGGCGATCTCGCCGATGGCCTCGTCGAGCGACGGCTTTTGGTGCCCCGGCCCCAAGGCATTGTGCGAGCCAGGAGCGACGCATTCGAGCAAGTTGCCCAAAACCGTTTCCAGCAAATCGCGATTGACAAACCCGCGCCCGGAGCGCTGTGAGAGAATATCCCGATCAACCGCGTCGATGCGCAGCGCGGCGACCTCCTCTGCGGTGTAGATCGGCACCAGCCGCTCTAGCAGCCGCTCTAGCAACGCCCACTTGCGACGCTGATACGAAGTGTCAAAAAGCGTGGAATTGTTCATCGTTGCTCCCCATTCTGCCTCCTCGTAACTTCTAACGAAACTTACGGAACGCACGCCGGGTTGCAACCCGGCTTCACTCTTGCAGGGAGAAATCATGCACCCATTTGAATCGCTGGTAGTCCGCGAAGGCGCAGTCGGCATCCACTGGTTTGGCCAGAGCACGTTTGGCCTCAAGGACGCGCAGGGAATCATCGTCCAAGTCGATCCCTACTACCCCCACGAGCGGCCAGCCGACCGCTTCATCCACGCCCGCCCCCCACTGCACGAAGCGTCGCTGCATACGGATTTCGTGCTCCTGACCCACGACCACGGCGACCACACCTGCACCGAGTCCATTGCGCGCATTGCCGCGGCCTATCCAGACGTGCAGATCGTCGGCCCGGCAGAGAGCATCCAGCGCGTCCGCGACGCGGGCATTACGGCCGCAGCAACGACGATTGCCGCTGGGGACGTAGCCAGCCTAAGCACCATGACGGCCCACGCGGTGTACGCCAAGCCCCCGGAGGGCCTACCCAGCGACGACATCGCCCCGCCCGATGTAACCCACCTTGGCTACGTGGTGGAGGCCAGCGGCGTGCGCGTGTACATCTCTGGCGACCCGGTCAACACATTTGCCGAACACGAAGCACTACTCGCGCCCGTCCGCGACCTCGAACCAGACATCGGACTGCTGACCAATCACCCCAGCGAAGGAGAATTCCCCTTCTTTGCCGGCTCGGCCAAAATGGCCTCGGCGCTCGGCCTCAAGGCCGCGGTGCCAGCCCATTACGCCTGCTTTGTCGCCCGCAACTACGATCCCCAAGAATGGGCAGCTACGCTCGTCGAAATCGAGCCGATAATTATTCCTTATAATCAATCCACAGTCTATTTGCCCCGCTAGTGCCCTATAACAGACGTGTTGATTTTATCATCTTTGTTTGTTTATAATTATGAACATCGCCCAACGCGCCGAGGATTTTTACCTAGGCGTTCACTTCAAACGCAAGGAGTATATATATGCGGCGATTTACAATCGCAGGCATTTTCAGCCTCGCCCTCGTAGGGGTGGCAAATGCCCAATTTTTTGATCCACCCGCCCTAGCGGATCGCAACGGCAGTCAGGGATTTTGGTTTTACATGCTCGAAGTTCCCGATCCAGGTGCTATCACCATCGACGCCCATGGCGACGACTGGGGTTGGTTTGACCCTGAGTACACCTTGACCATGGACGAGTGGCGCGACGAAGGCGACCGCCCGGCCCCAGACCGCGACGATCTGTTCATCACCACCTTCATGGGTTGGAAGGGCGGCGACGACAACCGCTGGTACTGCTTCTTGGAAGCGGTTGACGACGTGCTAGCGCACGCTGGCACGAACGTCGCACGCTGGGACGGCGACATGCTCCAAGTCGGCCTCGACCCGCAGGATCACGGGCGCGAGCGCAGCCCGGCCTCCGGCTACACCATGGAGTGGCTGATGGCACCGGGCGACCTCAGCCCGCCGACCAACGTCGCTTTCCGCTACACCGAGCAAGAAGCGTGGGCCGAGTACGGCGAATCGCCGTGGATCGAAATGGCCGTGCGCGTCGATCCGCCCGAAGCCTGGGCCGCCGACCTGTGGGCCGAAGGCGGCACCACGTACTACGAGTGGAGCGTCAAAGTCCTCGCCTTCCAAGAGGACGCCGGTCCGTCGGCGAGCGAGGTGTGGCAGCTAGACGCAGTGGCCGGTGAAGACGGCGCGGGCCTGCCTTTCGCCATGTGGTACGAAGACGGCGAAGGCCCGGATTCGAGCTTCTCGCCCAACGACGACGGCACCCCGGG
>VXZF01000571.1 GCA_009845645.1 Gemmatimonadota bacterium
CACCTATATCTGGCGGCTGCAGCTAGAAAAGAAGGAAGAACGCGCCGGCATCCTCTCAGTCGCTTATTGACAAACGGCGTTGAGTTGATTATTCATTGGGCATTAAGCGCGTGCCGAGCGCGCTGTATTTTTTGTACAAGTTTTACCAGTATTTCTCACTTCTCCTAAGGAGGGAGGGTTTTCGCTATGAAAGAGCGGACCAAATTCGTTTTAGCGGCAGCTTTGGTCATGGGCTTGTGCGGTACGTCCTTTGGCCATGCGCCTCCCGGCGAGCTTTACTTCGCCGTGCAGTTCCCCGACAATCTCGTCCCCACCATGGACGGCGACCTGTCGGACTGGGACGTCGTGCCGATCGATCCGTACACGATCCGCAACGACCGTCTCTATTCGCCGGTGGCCGACATCCAGCCCGTGGGCCGTGGCGAGATCGATGTTAGCGACATTAACATCCGCCACCTCATCGGCTGGAACGACAACGCGAATAAGCTCTACTACATGACCGAGGTATTCGACAATGTCCACAACCTGGACCGCGAAAACCCCTCGGCCTTCTGGCAGGACGACGCCTGGGAAGTAGAGGTCAACCCCGACCACACGCCGACCGAGGAGCACAACCTCGAAGGCGAGCCGGCCAACAACTTTAGCTACAAATGGGCCGT
Source organism: Gemmatimonadota bacterium (assembly GCA_009845645.1). Lineage (GTDB taxonomy): Bacteria > Latescibacterota > UBA2968 > UBA8231 > UBA8231. The sequence continues at coordinate 660 of VXZF01000571.1, forward strand.
GCCGCCGGTGGAAGGTGCCTATCAGTTCTACCGTCCGGTGCGGGCGCTGGAGTGGTTCGTGGATGGCAGTGACTTTATCACTTTCGGCTGGGGCTACGACGGCGAGCAGTTCGGCGAGAGCACCTATTACTACGAACTGGCCATCACGCCGATCATCTCGATGCCCAACGACGAGTCGGCCACCCCAGAGCAAGCCGTGATCTTCGACCTCGCGGAAGACGAGATCATCCACACATCCGTGACCGTGGGCGATTTCGACGAGCCGTGCACCGAGTGCGCACTCGAAAGCTATCAGGGCTTCTGGACCATGTCGCCGGAAAGCTGCTGCACCGCCACCAACGACGTGTTGCTGGACCAGCTATTGCCGGAGATGGAGTCCGCGACCTCGGTCGAGGACGTGAGCTGGGGCCAGATCAAGGCCGCTCAGTAGTATCCTTTTTCAACAACCGCACAAAAAAGCCGGTGCCCCTCGGGGTACCGGCTTTTTGCGTTTGATTGGCGGCGCGCTCACTCGCCGATCATCTCCTGCATCTTAGCGGCGACCCAGTCAATGGCCACATCGGCCATCACTCGGCCTTTCTTGGGCGTGGCCAAGTCGCGGCCCGCCTCGAAGTAGATCGGGTCGCGCGGCGCGTAGCTCTCGCTTTGTATCTGGAGATTGGCACCCTCGTAATCGACCCCTTTCCAGTGCACGTTCTCGGGGAATGCCGCCATGGCAAACGAGGTCTCAAACTCGGCCGCGTGCGCTGGGCAATCCCCCGACTCCAGCACTTCGGCGACCAACTCCTCTGAATACGCCGCCCAATACGAATAAAACTGCACGTCCATGTCCAGCCGCTTGCTGAACTCCTCGACTTGGCCGCCCAAGGGGCCGTTGCCGGCGTGGCCATTGCATATCAGAACGTGCTCAACCCCGTGCCGCTTGAGCGATTCGCACACGTCGTAGGCCACGGCAAAGAAGGTCTCTGGCCGCAGGCTCAAGGTGCCGGGGAACTCCATCCAGTGCTCGGATATGCCTATGGACAGAGGCGTGGCCACCACCACTTGCGGATAGAGCTGCAAAGCCGCTTGGTGCGCCACATGCGCCGCGCTGGCGGTATCGTGCTCCATGGCCAAGTGCTCGTTGTGCTGCTCGGTGCTACCAGTGGGCAGGATTGCCCCCTTGATCAGGCCCTGTTCCAACCGCTCGCGCACGTGGCGGCGAGTCAATTTCCACAGCCGTACTTCTTCGACGATCATTGGTTTTCTCCTTTGTTGCGTTGACGGGCACACTCGAAGAGCCTATCATGCAAAATTAATTGGCCAGTGACAACTCCTTGGCCGACGATGACGCGTTCACCGCTAGCCTTCCTACCCTTAATGCAGAGGAATCCCATGCTCATCGCCTGCTGTGTTCTACTCTTGACCGCCCTGCCCCTAGCCGCCCAAACCGACCAGTACGAAGGCTTTACTGGCTTTTGGCTCAAAAATGACCGCGCTGAGGCTTTTGCCATTGCCGCGCCCTATCCGCGAGTCCTCGCCTTCCGCCTCAAAGGAGGCGAAAACCCCCTCCACGTCTCCCGCGAATACGAATACATCGGCGTGCGCTCGTGGTTTTTCGAGCCAACGCAGATCCCCGAATCCGGGCTGCCGGCCCTGCAACCAGCCACCGCGGAGATGACCGGCGCGCGCGCCGTGCGCCTCACCGCCGCCCCAGACGATAGCTCGGATTTGCGCTTGACTATGGAAGTTGCACTCGACGCCGAACGACCAATGCTCCACATCCGCCACGGCTTCAAAAACATGCGCGACAAACCGCGCCGCATCGCCTGCTGGGCCCTCAACGTCATCCGCCCCGATGCGGGCGTCGGTGTCACCCCCTGGCGTAGCACAGGCCGCCGCAGCTTGTTGTTCTGGCCGAGCACCAACCCCAACGAAGCTGGCATTCACCTAGGCCCCCGCGCTCTCGCGCTCGACTATCGGATCGAGCCGCAAAACGGCTGGCACAAGGTCGGCACCAATGGCGACGCGGGCTGGATCGCCTTCGTCTGGAACGAGACCGCGCTCAAATCCACCGTCGCCCACGTCGCCGATGCCGAATATCCCGAAGACGGCGGCACGGTGACGATGTTCAATTCCACGTCTGAAGTGTTCGACGGTAAGCCGCGCTTCGGTGAAATCGAAAATGTCGGGCCGCTGAGCGAACTGATGCCGGGGGATACTTTGTGGATGGAACAAACACTGGAATTGATCGTCGGAATTGACGGCGACGACCCTGAAAGCTGGGTCGAAATGCTGGGGGAATAGTGTCCCAACGCAAGAAAAGGAGTAGGGCGATGAAAGGGTTTTGCACGGAGCGGGCAGGTATTGCTGTCGTGTCCAAATTGCTCATCGTCCTGTTGTCTCTCGGCACGGTGGACGGCCATGCAGAAAGCGCGCCGTCCGCCCTGCGCTGCGGCACCCCTTACTTGCTCCAAGCTATGGACGCGGCCTCAGAGCTAAGTACCGAGACTCAGCGTCTAAAACTCGTGCAGCGCCGTAGCACTCAGCACAGCTTGCTAACGCCCTCTGGCCATTTCCGCGTCCACTACGACACCGAAGGTAGCGACGCGGTTGATCCTACCGACGACGATGCCAACGGCATCCCGGACTACATCGACCTAGCCGCAACCGTCCTCGACAGCACTTGGGAGTTGGAAGTAGAACAGCTTGGCTACAACCCGCCGCCTTCGGACAACGGTTTGGGCGGTGGGGAAGAGTACGACGTTTATGTTATAGACTTAGGGCACGGAGGCTGTGGGTTCTCGACTCCTGTTTACGGCTGTGCCTATCGCGGGTCGTCCAACGCGGTCACACATAGCCACCTTGAAATCGACAACAACTTCACCGATCCCAGCTACGTACAGACTCGCGGGCTAGACACCCTGCGCGTGACCATCGCCCACGAGTTCCACCACGCCATTCAGTTTGGCTACTACGCAGAGAGAGATGGCAGTTGGTGGCAGGAATCGACCTCGACGTGGATGGAGGAAGTGGCCTATCCGCACATAGACGATTATCTCCAGTATTTGTCCCACTTCCTGAGCATACCCCACCGCGCCCTCAACTCCAACGTCAATGCCTCCCACACCTACGGTAGTGCAATCTTTTCCCACTTCCTCGACCAGCACTACGGCCGCGATCTCAACCGCCTAATCTGGGAAGAACTCAAAGAGCGCCAAAGCGTCAACCTCGATCATTTCGACCGCGTCATCCGCCGCGTTGAGCCGGGCGGCTTGGGCGTTGCTATTGGCGAATTTGCCGTCTGGAATTACTTCACCGGCCGCCGCCATCGCCGCGGGTTTTACGCCGAAGGGGACAAGTATCCGCTCGTCCCCACTCACGACCTCGCAGTCGCCGCCAAGGCGGTCGTCCGCGATTCGAGCCTGCTCGACGCCACTGGCAGCAACTATCTGCGCCTCGCGCCGCAGCTCCGCCCAGGCGGCGTTACCCTTGCCTTTGAGTCCTCCCGTGGTGCTTGGCGTCGCCATCTGCTTTTAATCGCCCCCGACAGTATCGCGGTGCGGCCGGTTGCAGAGCCGACGGTCCGCGTCATTGACTGGGACCAGTACGAAGAGGTCATCTTAGTCATCTCCTCGGTCGAAGACCACGGCGTGGCCTATCCGTACCAAGTGTCCGTGGAATTTGACCCCGATCTGACCGACGTGCGAGCGGCCCTCGCCACGCTATTCGAACCCAGCTACCCCAACCCCTTTCGCCTCGGCCAACACCAGCAGACCCACTTGGTCTTCGACTTGGCCTCCCCTAGCACCCAGACCCGCCTGTCGATCTTTTCGACCAACGGCGACTTGGTCTGGTGGAAAGACTTAGGTCCCCGCGCCGCCCGCGAAAACCACATGGTGCCGTGGGACGGACGCAACGCTGCCGGCAAGTTCGTCGCCAGCGGCGTCTATCACCTCTTATTAGAAGCCGACGGCCAGACGGCGTTGCATAGTCTGGCCGTCGTACGGGACTAACAGGCCAACTCTCGACAAAAAAATACGGGCGAGGGAATCACCCCCGCCCACTCTGCTACACAAATTGTCTCTCTGTCAGGCCCGCCACAAGTCGAGCTGCGGTCTGTCGCCGATTTGGATCAGCGACCCAGCCGCCTCAAAGGGCATGCGCCCGCCAATGCAGTACGTACACAAATCGCGCTCGGGCAGTCCGGCGCGCACAAAGGCTTCTAACATCCCCTGCTGCGACAAGTAAATCACGGGCATCCCCATCGCCTCGCTGATGGCCTCAGCCGTGCGCCCACGGGCAATAAACTCGTCGCCCGGCGGCGGGTCCGGCGGCATATCCACCCCAAAGGTGCATCCCCTCGGCACGCCATCATCGCCGATGATGCCAATCGGCGGCGTGTAACTCACCAAATAGGCCTGCTCGACGCCAGCTT
>VXZF01000155.1 GCA_009845645.1 Gemmatimonadota bacterium
AGGTCTCGATCGTGCCCATGCCTTGCTGCCACAAGTTCAGGTACGGCTCCTCGCGCCACGCAGGCGTCCAAGTATAGAGCAGCGGATTGGCAACGGCGGCGGCGACTAGACCGATGAAGGTGCCAACCACGCCCCAGAACGGCACCACTAGACCGACGAAGATCGGTCCCAAGTGCGCGGTAAATCCCAGCGGAGTGGCCGGGATAAAGTTGCCAGTGACTTGCGTGAAATCGACAAAGGGAATGGGTATGAGTTGGATCGGCTCGGTCAGCAGTGCGCCAGTAATCGCCGGCAAGGCCACGTAGATTGTGCCAAAGACCAAGCCGATCATCGCCCCGGCCGAAAATACCCGCCAGCGCCACGTCTCAACCCCTTGGGTGGTCTCGGCCAGTGCCGTAGCGCCTTGGGCGTTTACGGGCGCGAAGGGAAAGGGCAGGCGCTCGTAGTCGGAGGTGAGCCGGAAGAGCGCGTACGACATGGTGAACCAGTTGATGCGCCAGATGATCATCCCCAAGACTAGGAGTACGATCGGCATCGCCCAATCCGAGTGCAGGAAGGTCCGTTCGATGATGGCGAAGGAGTCGGGCTGCGGTGCCACCCAGCCGGGGATTAGCTTGGCGATGCCAAACTGCTTGGCCGCCGGCGATTGCACCAAGTACTGGTTGTAGAGCAAGCCCTCAAAGGCACCAGTCTCAGCGGCAATCAGCGAGCCGGCCACGTAGAACAGCACATAGACTTCTTGGCGCCGGAGGGAGGAGAAGGAACGCTTGGTGATTTCGGCAAAGAGGATGATGGTCACCCACTCGGCCGCTGCTCCCAAAGAGCCGCCGATCATCAGGCTCAAGTACATGTTGCCCGGCACCATGATGAAGGCGACGAAGAGCACGCCGAGGATGGCCTTGATCGTAAAGCCGTTCTCGAAGCGGTCCGGGACCTGCATTAGGTCCCTATATTCTTCGATCTCTTGGTTCGGGTTTCTGTTTTTGCTTCCGAGCACTCGCTATCCTCCCTTACGCCGACACTTCGCTGCGCAGTCCTTGTAGAATTTCCACGCCCTGTTGGCGGTAGCCTTCCTTGGCCTCGGCATCCACCGTGCGCCAGATGAGGAACTGTTTGCGGATGACGTTCATAAAGCGCTGGTTGACCCTCCGCCACGAGGCGTCCTCGCCGCTGAGTCGCTTGATTTGCAGGCTGATCGCGTAAATGTTGTGCTCGGCCTCTGGCATAGCCCGCACGGTGACGTGTTGGCTGACGCCCAAGTCGAACGGAGCCAGCCAGATATTCATGTCGATAATGTATCCTTCGCCGTTGGGCGTTTCTTCGCGGCTTAGTTGGGCACCGTCGGTGTAGAAGGTGCCGATAGACTCTTCGCTGTAGGAGTCGAAGTAGCCGATGAGGAATACGCTCAAGCCCAAGACCTCGTGACCGCTGACTGTAAAGGGGAACTCAAAATCCCACTGGTCGCCGTCGGGCGGCGGCAACTTCCACTTGCGGGTCACGTCCGGCACGGCCATTTGCGAAGCCTTGCGCGCCGGATAAATCGTCGAGAGCATGACCACGGCCATCACTAGCATACAGGAGAGCACCGCGGCCACCGAAGAGTAGTTGAGCGTGAAGCCACCCAAAAGGTCAAATTCTATGAGTACTTTGGCGATTACTTGGCCGCTGAGATAACCGGCGACTACGCCCAGCACCGAATAGACGCAACTCTCGGCGATAAAGAGCCAAGAGATGTGGCCAGGGGCTAGGCCCACCGAAGAGTAGATGCCGATTTCGCGGAAGCGCTCGTACACACTACCCATCATGGTGTTGAGCACAATCAGCGAGGCGATCAGCATGGGGATGAATAAATTGCTCATCCCGGAAAAGGAGGTCATGCCCAGCGATGAGTAGATCGACACCTTGATGTATTCATCGCCGGCCTCCTTGACTCCGGCGAACAGCGTCACCGCGAGGCGCGAGAGGAACTCCTCGACCTCGCCGCGCACATCGCTGCCCTCGGGGAAGCGCACGGCTACCGACTGTAGTGGGTTGCCGCTGCCGACGTTGCGCAGCGTGTGGTAGGGAATAATCAGGGTGTTGGCTGGCTCTATGTGGACGAAGGGTTTGATGACGACCTTGGCGTCCTCCAGACCTTGTTTCTCGCGCTGTTCTTCTTCGGCTATTTCCTGCACCGCCTGACCGCCGGTGACGGCGAAGTCGGCTGGCGTCAGAATCTCGTCGTCGAGGTCTTTGAGGTCCTTCATGCGCTTAGAGTCGATGACGCCCACCACCGTAAACAAGTCGCCGAAGACCCTGACTTGCGCTTGACCAACGTCGGCCAAATCGACATCGAGATGGGCTTCCTTGACCATGTCGATGGGCAGGATGCAGGCCTTGTCCTCACCCGGCTCAAACCAGCGTCCGGCGACTAGGGCTTGGTTGAGTCGAGTGACTTGAGTCTCCTCGGGCGCTAAACCTAGGACGCCGAGCGCGTTATGGGCCTTTTCCCCGTGTTTTATTTTAATGTGCGCTTTGGCCTTGTTGCTGTACCAACTGCGCGGCGCGACCGCAGCCCGATCGCCGAAATTGCTGCGGGCGTATTCGAGGACTGAATCCTCCATTGGATTCCACGCCTTGCTGCGGATGAGGATGCCCTCGTAGAGACCCTCGTTGTCGCGACTGATTTGATTGAATCGCAAGCCCGTGCGGATGGAGGTGAAAGAGAGCACTGTGAACGTCAGCAGCAAGAGCGTGGTAAAGGTGAGGACCGTGCGCGTCTTGCGCCGTTTCATGTTGGAAATCCCGAGCTGGAAGGCCGTCAGCGAGGCCGAAGAGCGGCTGACATCCGTGTCGTGGATCACGGCTACCTCGGTGCGCAGCTTCTTCATCTGCTCGTTAAAGCGGCCGGAGATGATCGACATCACTAGCACTGCCAAGGCGATGATGATAAAGGCCAACAGGATGACGAAGGGATTGGATAGCTGAAAGGCCGGATGCACCAGCCACAACACGATCCAGATCGCCATAAAAACCCCGGCAAAGCCGATTATCTGATTGCGGATCGTAGCGGCCGTAAAAATGAGCCGCTCAGTGAAAAAGGCGCAGGGGATGACGAGGGCCATGAAGAAGATAATGCCCTGAATGACGTCGTTTTGAGTGGATTTGACGTCTGGGTAGGCTCGCGACTCCAGCCCAAAGGCCGCGCGCGTGTGGCGCACGAAATCGCCCCAGCGCTGATCGGTCTCAGCCGCAGCGGCTTGGGCCAGCTCGGCTTCGGCGCGATAGTGGAGGTCGTTGAGGCGCTGGTTTTCAATGGCAAAGCTCCGCAGCTCGCGCATTCGCGACTCGTCGAGATTCCACATGTCTTGGGCGGCTTGGAAGGTCGTGCGGGCGAAGGAAGTACCGGGGCGAATCTCGAAACCCTCGCCCTCGGCCTTTTCCTTGTCGGTTACACTGGTGGCGTTGAGCAGGAGCGAGCGGAATCCCAGCAGGCCAGCACCGAACCCCATCTTGATGTGCGAACCGGGCCGTGCGAAGAGCACCCCGACCGGCTCGTTTTGGGCCGAGGGGCCTTCGCCGATGGTATAACCGTACTCCACAGGTGGGCCGTTCGTTTCGTCGAAGACCTGCACGTTGGATAGTTTGGTTAAATAGCGCGGATCGACGATGTCGAAGAAGTTGTAGGGCACGCAGGGAAAGAGGATGACCATCCACTGCTTGTCGCGCCAATCCATGGAGACCCGCATGGGGTAGCTTTCGTCGCCTTGCACGCCGCGGTCTGGGGCGTAGGTGATGCGGCCGGTGATCGGGTCCATATAGTAGCCCTCGATCTGCACGTTGTTGACCCGCACCCGATTTACGTAGAAGGCCCCCTTATCATCAACGACTTCGTAGTACTCACCGCGCACGCCTTTATACGACTTTTTCTTGCCGTTGCGCACCACGGCTACGGCGTCTGCACGCGGCAAGTCGGGGATGATGCTGCGGCGCGGAAAGACCATGGTCCGACCGCGCAGCGAGCGCAGCGTGTCGCGCAAGCGCATCTTGAAGTCCGGGAACAGCTCTGGGTCTTCAAAGGCCATCTCGAACATGCCGGCGAGCACCCGGATCTGTTTGGCGAGATTGGCGTAGTTGACGTGCTCAGCCCGGTCTAAGGGCGTATCGACGAGGAATCGCGCATCGTTGACAGTGACAAAGGCCAATGCCGGCGTACCAGTTGCCAATACCAATTCGCTGTTGACCGATATTTCGCCTGGTACAAAAGTCTGCCAACTCATCCCGCCTTCGGGGCTGATACCATTGACTAGCACGTCGCGCTGCTGATAATCCAACTCGCGGCTGATCTTGCGCGCATACCCCATGAAGTTCTTGCCGAAGGGCGCGAAGTAGCGCTTGTAGTAAAAGCTGGTATTGCTATTCCACACTCCGAGTTCGTCGGTTTGCGATGAAAGGTCGAGGCTGATAAAGAGCTTGACCGCGAGCGAATCGACTTTGGGATCGACCCAAGTTTTGTAGAGCGCGTGGCGCAAGTCGTCGTCCGAGCGCAAGTCGTCAACCAGTTCGCGGCGATCTTTGAATTGCTCGTCGGCGAGGTGTAATGCGCCTCCTTCTTGGCTCAGTAGCCCTTCGGCAAGGGCAGCGTCGGCAACGCGCGAGACCAAGTCGGTGCGCCCTTCGGCAACGCCCCGCACGAGGGCTTCCTTACTGGTGAACTCCTCCTCGCCGATGGCGTAGTGGATGCCGTCTTGGGCGATCATGTTCCGCGCGAGTGCAGCATCGACGACCCGCCTCACCAGCATGTGCTCGATAAAGGGATCCTCTTTGCGCAAATAGCGTTGGATGAAATCATCAATCCCGCGCAAGCCCAAGTGGTGGGCCGAAGTGGCGAGGAATACGACCGTGCGCGCCGGTGGATTTTCGCGGAAGTAGCGCGCCAGTTCCAACAGCGCAGTAATGCCGGAGGCTTGCTCGGCACCTGGGGCGAGGGCCGGCACGACTGACATGGCGTCGTAGTACGCTTCCAGCACGATCACGTCCTCTTTTAGCAAAGGATCGTATCCGGGGATCGTGCCGAGGATATTCCA
>VXZF01000514.1 GCA_009845645.1 Gemmatimonadota bacterium
TCAAAAACACCGTCAAAGGCAACCTCTTCGTCATCTTCGGCGAACCGGACATCGACATCCTCGACGCAGAAGACAGCCAAATCCAAGTCAAGGTCAACGGCGTCGATGTATTCCACCCCAACACCGGCGAAATCCGCAGTGACAGCGCCGACGGCATCGCCTGCTGGTTCGTCGATACCGACTACAACGAGGAAAGCTTCTTCGTCCGCCACGCCTACTTCCTCGGCGCTAGCGACCCGTACAAATCGCTGCGAACGACGCTCAAAGCCGAGGTCAACCAAGAAGCCTGGGAAACCCTCCACAGCGACACCTCCCGACCCTTTGCCAAGCCGACATCAGGTAGGATTGCCGTGAAGGTGATCAATCACCTAGGGGACGAGGTGATGAAGGTGTTTCGGGTTTGAGCGACTAAGGAGAAAATTGCTGATGAACTTCAAGACTTTATTTGCATTCATTCTTATCTTAGTTGGAATCTGCGACTCAAGTGCCCAAGACGACCCAGTGTATGCACGCTACAAATCCTACAAATCTCTTCGGATGACCTATGAAGATCTTTCGAATCTTTTGCTCACCACCCAGGAATTCCTGACTAATTCTGCGGTAGATAGTTCATACGTGCATAGAGATCGGGTATTGGTAGAAAATAAATCCGAAAAATTAACCATATCGGGCAATTATCAACTTGAGGAGTTCAAAAAGGCGCCGACTAGGGCAACTTATGCTTGGTATCAATTTTCTGCGAGTAATCATCCTATTGAAGATGTGGAGATAAGCCTGAGAGATTACCAGCGAGAGGTAGAAATTGTCGGAAGTTCATTAGCTCAGGTACAAGCGCTCTCCGCAATGATTCACGAACATCTTGAGACAAAGGAAACAATTTTCGGTGCTGAATTTCGCACATTAGGTAAAGCTCTTTTTTTTGCTACCTTCCTGTCTTTAGCCGTTTTAAACTTTATCATCAATCGCGAAAAGGTAAATAATGCTAACTTATCTATAGTTACTGTCATCATGTGCCCAATATATCTCTGTATTTTGTTTGTATTTCCTTTGGAGGACTGGCTTCCTGGCACTGCAATCTATATGGACACTGCCGGTTTTTTGGAGAAATACTCACCAGAAGTCACATTTTTTGGCGCAATCTGCGGACTTATTTCTCTCTTTGTTCCCTTTTTTTGGCGAAAAGTAAGGGAGCGACAAAATCGGAGAACGACGCAGACTGACTGATGGCACCAAGGGGCACCCCAGATCGTTCGCAAGCATGTCAGTAGGACCACCTTGACGGTGGTTCAATCTATGAAACCAAGCGATATGGGTATTCAGCACATGAATTCACCTGTTCAATTCCAAAAGATGCCCTATGGCCAGCGCTGACCAACTTAAGGCATTGCTGAAGTCGCACCTGGAAGGCGACGACGACCGGTTTTTCTCCGTCGCCATGCAGATCGCGGCTCACGAAGCGAAACTCGGCCACGGCAAACTCGCCGAAGAACTGCGGACCATGATTGACGAAGCCAAGGGCCGGCGTGGCGCGGGTTCGCTAGTGCCGATTGGCCGACCGTGCGGCGAATTGGCGAACCTTCTGGAAGCTTCCTACCCGAAGGCTCGGCTGGGCTCGATGATTATGGGCGATACTCTGGCCTATCAGATAGAGCGCATCATTCGTGAGCAACGCCATGCCGGGCGGATTGTGGAGCATGGCCTCTCGCCCAGACGCAAGCTGCTGCTGACAGGTCCTCCCGGCACGGGCAAGACCCTGACGGCTACCGTCCTAGCCGGAGAACTCGGCCTTCCCCTTTTTCAAGTCCGGCTCGACGGCCTCATAACTAAGTACATGGGAGAAACGGCAGCCAAGCTACGACAGATATTCGACGCCACAAGCCGGACACGTGGCATCTACTTCTTCGACGAGTTCGACGCTATCGGTTCGCAGCGTGGACTCACCAACGATGTAGGCGAGATTCGCCGAGTGCTGAACAGCTTCTTGCAGATGATCGAGCAAGACCGCTCTCACAGCCTCGTCGTCGCGGCAACGAATCACCCTGGAATACTTGATCCGGCGCTCTTCCGCCGCTTCGACGACATTCTGCATTACGACCTGCCCGACAAGTCGCAGATCGTGAAGCTCTTGAAGACACGTCTCGCTGGAATGGCTGTTAAGGGGGTCCGGTGGGGGAACTTGGCCGATTTAGCGATGGGGTTGAGTTACGCGGAAGTCACTCGCACCACGAACGAGATTTTGAAAGATGTGCTGATCCATGAACGAGATCGGGTCCATACAGAGGACATCCGAACGATGCTCACCGAGCGCAAAAGTGTCGCCGAGAGACTACGCAAGAAAAGCGAGTAACGGAAGGATTACGGCATCAAATGACGGAAGGAACCGAAAGGCGATATCGACACTTCATCCTCGAAAGAGTCACCGAGACGGAGGCATACCGTTCTCCGCGGCAACGCATGGAGCGTACAAATGTACCGGAGCGGAATCGCACACAGCACGGCGAAGAGTTAAGGCGTCAGATTAACGAGCTTCGAGCGGAAGCAGACTCCGTCCGAGAGGTCCAACAGGACGCGGGAATCGAAGATGGTCTGGGCCTTCAGGTGGAATTCGAGAGCTTCCCCGATGTCGAATTGGCTTTCGAGAGTTTGGCGCGAGAGCGTTCCGGGATTGAGTTACTGAACGTCCGTTACGAGGAAAATCGAACCTTGGCTACAGTATTCGTACCCGACGGCAAGCTCAATCACTTCGAGCGTCTCATTCGTGACTACTTGGCGGAGAAGAAAGACAGCATTGGTCGTGCCCGCGATAACAGGCGACTGATTGACGCGATTCAGCAGATCCGGGCGGCGAGTCTTCGGGCACTTTGGACCGACACCGAGGCATTCCCTTCCGAAGAAGAGGGACCGCTCTGGTGGGAAGTTTGGCTGCCCGTTCGCCGGGATCAGCAAGCAACGACCACGGATTTTCGTACGCGAGTCGGGGCACAAAATATACGGATGCTGTCCATCCACCGGGATCAGCAAGCAACGACCTCAAAGTTTCTCGATCGAGCTAAGGCACAGGGGATGCAGATAGCACCGGGAGAGGTGAGCTTCCCCGAACGTACGGTCCTGTTGACGTACGCGTCGGTCGATCAGATGCAGCGTTCCATGGTTACCCTCAACAGCATCGCTGAATTGCGGCGTGCAAAGGAAACGGCGGAATTCTTCGATTCTTTAAGGCCGGACGAACAGGCCGATTGGCTTGACGACTTGCTGAGACTGACCCGATTTGCAGCCGAGACCGACCAGACGCCATACGTCTGCCTGCTCGATACGGGCGTCAATCGCGGCCACCCGCTGCTTACTCCCGCCCTCGCTACCAGTGATCTCCACACCGTCGAACCCGCTTGGGGTACCGACGATGATGACGGCCACGGGACGGAGATGGCAGGAGTGGCCCTAGTTGGGAACTTGACGGAACTTCTGGATAGCAACGATCCCGTGAAAATCGATCATCGCCTCGAATCGGTGAAGTTACTGCCTCATGAGGGTGCGACCGGAACAGACCCCCAGCACCACGAATATTTGACGGTGGAAGCGGTAGCGCGTCCCGAGATTATCGCGCCTGCCCGGCTCCGAGTCTTCGGGATGGCTATTACGGCTCGTAATAATCGAGATCGGGGGCGACCGTCTGCTTGGTCGGCAGCGATCGATTCGCTGGCGGCAGATGTTGACGGTACGAATCCGCGTCTGATGATCATTTCCGCCGGTAACATCAAAGAGCCCAATGATTGGTCTCACTACCCTGATTCTAATGATACGGACGGCGTACACGATCCCGCCCAGGCATGGAACGCCCTACCATCGGTGCCTATACCGATCTCGTGCAAATAACCGAGCCAGATACGAGCGATTATGCGCCCGTCGCCCCAAAGGGAGGTCTGAGTCCCTTCAGTACGACCTCGCTGACGTGGCAGGCGCATTGGCCGCTGAAGCCGGACATCGTCCTTGAGGGTGGCAACGCCGCAAAAGACTCGCTAAGCGCCGTAGGGGCATCCAGTCTCAGCCTGCTGACGACCCATCATCGTCCGGCGGATCGACTTTTCACGACGACCAATGCCACCAGTGCGGCCATGGCACTCGCATCCCGTTTGGCGGCGCAGGTGATGGCTGTCTATCCCGACCTGTGGCCCGAGACTGTCCGCGCCCTAATCGTCCACTCGGCGGAATGGACCGAAGCCATGAAGCGAATGTTCCTTCCTCAAGACAAAGACCCGACGAAGCAGGACTATTCAAATTTGCTTCGTCGATGTGGCTTCGGCGTGCCGGACATTGACCGCGTGCTATGGAGCGTTGGGAACTCCTTGACGATGGTGGTCGAGGAGAGTCTGCATCCCTTCAAGCGCGAGATAGGAAAGCAACCAACCCTTCGCGACATGCATCTCCACAATCTGCCTTGGCCGTGTGATGTCTTAGAGAGCTTGGGAGAAACGTCTGTCGAGATGCGGGTCACGCTGTCCTACTTCATCGAGCCGAATCCATCAGGACGAGGGCCCCTTTCGCGTTACCGGTACGAATCGCACGGGCTCCGTTTCGATGTAAAGCGGGCGCTTGAATCAACAGACGATTTTCGGAAGCGGATCAACTTGGCGGCAAGAGACGAGGAGGAAGGGCCTCGCCGTAGCGGCAGCGAGCCGCACTGGCTGATCGGAGCGCAAGGTCGCCACAGAGGTTCGTTGCACAGCGATATCTGGCGAGGAACCGCAGCGGATCTCGCCAGCCGAGGCGCTATCGCAGTCTATCCCACGGCGGGTTGGTGGAAGACTCGTCCCAAGTTCGAAAGGTACGATCAAATAGCACGGTATGCCCTTGTCGTCAGCATCAAAGCTCCAGAGGTCGATGTGGACCTCTACACTGAAGTTGCGAATCTGATCGCGTCAACAGTTCAAGTCGAGACCTGAGATAGAGTTCCGTATCGAAGAGGTCCCCATGAAAAAACAAACCATCCAATACACTTCGCCCATTGACGCGCTGATTGCAGTGACCAAGCGGTTGAGTACCTACGAAAATCAGCAACAGATGGATTC
>VXZF01000125.1 GCA_009845645.1 Gemmatimonadota bacterium
GGGTGACGGCGATTTCCATGCCCTCGTAGCCCATGTCGGCGAGGCGCGGCAGGGCCTCGAAGACGTCGATTTGCTTCATGCCATAGGTACTGTAGTAGAGTTTCACGCGGTGACAGCCTCCTGTTGTGCGCCCATGCGCTCGCGCTCGGCGATGAGCAAGTTGATCCAGTGTTTCATGTAGTGCCCGTGGTCGTGCCAAGTGCGGCCGCTGATGAGGTTGCCATCGACGACGCAGGGCGCGTCGATAAAGGTGCCGCCGCAGACTTCGAGGTCGAATTGGCACTTGGGCACGGTGGCCATGCGCCGCCCTTCGACGCAACCGGCGCGGGCGGGGATTTCGACGCCGTGGCAGACGCAGCCTACGGGCTTGTCGCGGTCGAAAAAGTAGCGGGTTATGCGAATCAGGTCTGGGTCGTCGCGGATGTATTCGGGGGCGCGCCCGCCAGAGAAAAAGATTCCCACGTATTCTTTGGGCACGACGTGGCGGAAGGCGATGTCCGCTTGGATGGTATAGCCCTCAAACTCGCGGGTGATGTCCCAACCCTCGGCTGGGACCTCGTGCAGGACCATGTTGTAGCGGCGGGCTTCTGGCCCGGCCACCACGGGCGCGAATCCCTCTTCTTGGACGCGCAGGTAGGGATAGAGCGTATCGACGGTCTCGGTGGCGTCGCCGACGATGATGAGGACTTTGTCAGTCACTGCATTCTCCCTTGGACGATGTAGGCTGATGGGATAAATTTTTCGCGCCGGAGAAACTAATGTGCCATATTGGGCGCAGCAAGCTGTGAGTGCATCGCAACCGACGCGAGGAGGTTATCGTGGAATATCGCCGCTTTGGACAGACGGACATGGAACTGAGCACCGTTGGCTTGGGTGGGCTATTGGCCCGTTATGAGGGTATCAACGGCCACCCGTCGCCCGAGGAGAAGCGCCGGATTTACCTGCGGGCCGCCGAGTTGGGCATCAATCTCTTCGACATGGGTTACGGCGACGAGGTTCACATCCCGGACGAGCTGAAAGGCCCGAGGGACGACCGCTTC
Organism: Gemmatimonadota bacterium; assembly: GCA_009845645.1. Lineage (GTDB taxonomy): Bacteria > Latescibacterota > UBA2968 > UBA8231 > UBA8231. The sequence continues at coordinate 1,041 of VXZF01000125.1, forward strand.
TTCTCGCTCAAGGTGGGTGCGCCGGCAGCCGCTGAGGTGGAGGGGACTATCGACAAACACCTCGCCAATGTGCGCCGCGAGGCCATCGATATTTTGCGGGTACACCACTATGCCTATTTGCAAAACGAAGGCTTGGCCGAGCGCATCGCCGAGTGCAAAGTCAAAGGCAAAGTGCGCGCCTTGTGCTTGATTCGGCACATGTTGGCCGATCAGCAAGCCTACGCTGAGCGCGGTCCCGAACCCGAAGCGGACGCCGACTTGGTGATATACAACTACGTCTGTCGCTGGCAGGCCCCGGGCATTGCGGCGTCGGCGCAGGCTGGGAAAGGCGTGCTGATTATGAAGGCCCTGGGTGGCCAGTGGCTTAGCTGGGCCGATAAGACGCAGACCGACTGGTCGGCAGTGGACGAGTCAAAGGTTGAGGAGCTATCGCCGAGGGGAGAGAGAATTCGCGGAGAGCTGCCGCTGGTCTATCCGATTGTCTCAGGTCCTTGGCACGAGTTGGCCGAGCCAGGTGAGTTGGTGCCGCGTACTGAACGGGCGATACAGTGGGTGCTGGCGACCGAGGGGGTGCATTGTACCTTGGTGGCTTTTGCTAGCGTCGAGGAGTTGGAGGAAGGGTTGGGGGTGATGGAGGCAAGTGCCGCTATTTGATTCGATCAAGAGGGGGCGGGTTCAGTAGGCCACGGAAACGATTCGGCTGACTTGGTCGGTGCGCGCGTCTCCGCTGATCTCGACGCGCAGGACGTAGTTTCCCGGTGCTACTAGACCGCCAGTGTGGTCGCGTCCGTCCCATTCCAAGGCCACTCGTCCGGCCACTTGCTCTTCTTCGCTCAAGAGATGCACCCGCCGTCCAGTCAGGTCGAAAATGGCCACTCGTACGGTGCGCGGGTCCAGCACTTTGAGCAGATTGAATTCGAGGACGAGCCGATCGCCAACGCCGTCGCCGTTGGGAGTTAGCAACTGGGTTGAGATGGTCAGGTTATCGAGCAGATCGGAGGCTGCGGGCAGGGCTACGGACACCGTTTCGCTCGTCACGGCCTCGCTGGCATCTCCCGCGTCAACCTGCTGCACCTGACCCTCCAGATTGCTGTTGAAGAGCAACGCGTCAAAACGAGTCTGGTTGAGGTAGAGCGTACTCTCGAAATCGATCTCCAAAAGTCCCGAGTGCCGCACGGCGCGGTCGAGGATGAGCAGGGTTCCGTCGGCCCGCTCCTCGATTTGGACAGCGGTTTCTTCCCCGTTGATGCGCAAGGCCCTGAAGTACACGGCGGCTGACGAACTCAGCAGGATTTGGTCGAATCCCCGGTTGGCTGATGTCGCGGTTGTGCGGAGGAAATAGGTGAAGTTTTGCGGCGCTCCCGGCTCGACCTCGGCCGGGTAGATTTCCGCCAGAGCCTGTTGCACCAGCGGCGGGTGGAAGTGCAGGGTCAGCGTTTCCAGTGCTGGGGCGCTGAACGGATCTTCGCTCAAAAGCTGTACCTCGATTTGGGCGAACTGTCGCGGCCCCGGCGACAAAAAACTTTGGCCGGAAACCTCGTAAACCGGACTCCAGTTGCTCCAGTCCGAGCCTATTGTGCGCACCGTGTCGATCCGTCCGCGAAAAGAGGGAATGAGCTTGTCGTATTTTCTGGCGGAGACTTCCTTGCCGTTCTTGTCGTAGAAAAAGTACTCTTCGTCGAGCAAATTGCCGGTACGGCTGCGGATCTCTAGGCGAGTAGCGGGCGGCACTTGGGCGTGCCAATCGAGCGCCGAGATCGTCTTTTTCCCGCCCAAGTCGAAAATCGGTGAGAGCGCTGTCAAGGCGGCGGGAAATCCTTCGCCAAAGACTTGGAACTCCGCGGTCGTGCCCGAGAGCGCGCCAGAGGTCATGCCAAAGAGGAGCCGGACGTAGCGCAACTTCATCGGAGGAAAGCGCTCCTCAAAGTGGACGATGTCGCGGCGGTTGCGCAGCGATTCGGGCAATTCCCCCAACGAGACCCAGCGCAGCGATCCGTCCGGGGCCAGCGATCCGTCCGACCCCGACATTTTGTACCACAGATAATTGATTGACCCAAAGCGAGTGCGAGCTCTCTCGCCGGTCGTTGGCAGTCCGGTGAAGTCCCCCAACAACCGCACTCGATCGACCCAAAAGAGCACGCCCAAGTCGAGGATGAAAAGCCCCACCGGCGTCACCCCGCGTCCCTCCTTGCGACCCCAGTACGAGGTGATGGCTCCGTCAATTAGGTTGCGGCTGATCAAGGGGTTTTCGTGGCGCTCATCCCGGCCCGAGCCGACTAGGCTATGCACGTCGATCTGACCGCCGCGCTCTCGCGCGCCCAAGGACAGATTGTCGCCCACGCTTTCTACCGACAACTCGCTGAGTTGGGCACCAAGCGTTTTCTTGTCGGCTTGGATGCGAATGTGCTTTAGGGGCTTGAGGCCAAAGTCGATCTCGATGACCCGGTCTTGGTTAAAGCTGTACAGGCGGCGCTTGTTGTAGCGCAGGGTTCCCTCAATGGCCACGCCGGCGTTGGTGAAGAAAGGCTCGCCGTCGGAAGTGAAAACCTTGAAGAATTCGAGCGGCTCGCCGCCCTCGGCAAAATGCAGGCGGATGGTGCGCGCCGAGACCACCCGGCCTAGATCGACCTCTATCCACCAGTCCTCCAGTGGCGCTTCGGAGATGGGTGCCCAAGCCGTCTCCATGTCTCCGTCTATCAGCAGGGGAGCACGATTCAGCGCTGTGCCGGCGTCGCGGATGCCGCCGCCAAAAGTCGCGGCGTTTTGCACCGCGTCGATATTCTGGCGCACGAACGCGGGTTTGAGCACGCCGTCGGCGACATCGACCGCGTCGCCGGGCAGCGTCCACTCGCTCCAGCCGCCCGGCCCGCCGAGGCGCAGTTCTTCGGCTCCGAGGGTCGTCTGGACGGCGAGCAGGGGCGCGCCCAGTATCGACAAGTACGTGCGGATTTTTGCCGCTAAGTGATCGCACATCGCAGGAGATTCTTCGACTCCGTTGCGCGGAGTTTATCTTGAGCGAGAAGCCGAAAGGCTCAGAATGACAGGAATATAGCTTCATCGCCTATCTATTTTTAACGGCTATAGCAACAGACTTTAACTCGCGTACACGGCCTCGCGCAGCCCCTTGATATAGCCGATGGCGAACAAGCGCCCGATCGACGAATAGCCCGGCTGGTCGTTTCGGTCGCCCTCCATCGTTGGCACGTGGTCGGGGCGCAGGACGCCCTCGAAGCCGATGTCGCGGTAGGCTTCCATGCAGGCGCGCATGTCGGTCGGGCCTTCGTCGTGGAAGGTCTCGACGAATTTTTCGGGTGTGCCACGCACGTCGCGGAAGTGGACGAAGTAGATGCGGTCGCCAAAGTGGCGGATGACCTCGGGCAAATCGTCGGTCATCAGGGTGAAGTTGCCTTGGCACAGGCAGATGCCGTTGGCCGGGCTGGGCACTAGGTCGATGAGCTTCTGGTAGTTTTCGACGCTGCGCATGATTCGCCCCATGCCGCGCAGGGGCGACAGCGGCGGGTCGTCGGGGTGCATGGCGAGTTTGACGCCGGCTTCTTCGGCGACCGGCACGACCTTTTCGAGGAAGTACTTCAGGTTATTCCAAAGCTGTTTTTCGGTGACGACGCCAGCGTCGGTCAGGGGCGCGTTTTTCATCAACTCGTTGTCAAAGCCGGTGACCATGGCACCGCCGCGGCCGGGTGCCGCCATTGAGGTCCGGGTCCAGTTGAGTACGGGCATCCACTCGGGACACCAGACCGGAATGCCGACCTTGCCCATGTTGCGAATCAGCTCGCAGGCGTATTCGATCTCCTCGTCGCGGTCCGAGAGGCCAAGTTTGGCCTTGTTGAGCGGCGGGCGGGCCTCGATGACGTCGAGGGAGAAGCCGCCGTCGTTAAACGCGGTTTTCATCCGCACGAGGTTGGTGAAGCTCCAGGGCCGTTGATCGGGGTGAATGTCGGCGGGATCACCGGGAGTATTAAAGCCGCCGACCACGTGGTCAACGCCGCATTG
>VXZF01000759.1 GCA_009845645.1 Gemmatimonadota bacterium
GATGACGGTTATGTTGGGTTGTTGGCAGGCACAGCCGCGTTTTGGGGCGGTCATAGTGACGTTATCCCGTTGCTACGGCAGGCGGTAGACCAAAATCTGGACCACTATACCGAACGTCTCAAAAGTCTGTGGCTGCTCAGGCTAGCTTGGGAGCGGCAGGGCGGTTATCCGGTGGATTTGCCCGAGCGCTACCGCTTCAATCCCTTTGTCCAGATGTTGGCCAACCCAGCCGTGGTCTTCGTCGATATTGGGGCCCAGACCGGCGTTGATAAACGCGACCGAGGCCGGGGTAGTGCTTGGCTCGACTTTGATGGCGATGGTGATCTGGATCTTTTCAGTGTTGGCATCCAGAGTACCCACGCCCTCTACCGCAATGAAGGGCAGGGCCAGTTTGAGGATGTAACCCTTCTTTGGGGCTTGGACGATTCTCGAGGTGGTTGGGGGGGGACGGCTGCTGATTTTGATAACGATGGGGACGCCGATCTTTTTGTGACCCGAGACGCTTGGGAAGGCGCAGCAGCCAATTCCCTCTATCGCAACGAGGGAGATCGCTTTGTAGATGTGGCGCAAAGAGCGGGTCTAGACGAGGCCCAAGCCAGTTTTACTGCCGCTTGGGGCGACGTAGATCTCGACGGGTATTTAGACCTCTATGTAGCCAATGGGGTCATTGGCGATGGTGGACGCAATAATTTGTGGTACAACCAGCGAGATGGGACGTTTGCGGATATTGGCCAAGCATCGGGAACAGCGGATTCGAGCAAGACTATCGGCACGGCCTTTGGCGATTACGATGGAGATGGGTATTTAGATCTCTACGTCGTAAATATTGGCACGCCCAATCGGCTCTACCACAATGGGACCGATGGCACTTTTGTGGACAGAGCGGATCAAGCCGGGGTGATCTTCCCCCTAGAAGGCGGCTACGTAACCTTTTTCTTTGACTTTAATAACGACGGCCAACTCGACCTTTTCGCTTCGACCATGAGCGCTTTCGAGGATGTGCTCAATAGCTGGGTAGAAGGCCGCGCAATTGAACCCAACCGACCTTTTTTATACCTCAATAACGGCGACGGAACGTTCGCGGATATTGCAGTCCCGGCGGGTTTGGGCCGCTCGTTCGGCTCGATGGGCATTGGCCTAGGCGACGTAGACAACAATGGTTTTCCAGACATCTACTTGGCCAATGGTGGCCCCGAGATGTACCGGCTCGAACCTAATGCCCTCTTTCTCAATCAGGGTGACGGTCGTTTTGTCGAAGTGACATCCGCCGCTGGAGTCGGCAATTTGGGCAAGGGACACGGGGCTACCTTTGCCGATTTTGACGCCGATGGCGATCTGGATTTGTACGTCGGCTTGGGCGGCCACTACGACGCCGACGTTTGGCCCAATAGTCTCTATCGCAACGACGGACCCGTCGGCAATTATCTGGGGCTGCAACTGGTGGGTACAGCTAGTAATCGCGACGCCATTGGGGCGCGAGCCGTAGCTTATTGCGGTGCCCGACAAGTCCATGGCCAAGTGGCTAGCGGCTACGGTTTTGGTTCGAGCAACGCTCTGGCTTTGCACCTAGGGTTGGGGCAGGCCGATCAAGTGGAGCGGTTAGAGGTTCGCTGGCCCAGCGGCAAAGGCCAAGTTTGGGAAGGAGTGCCTGTCAACCGCCTCTTGCGCATTGTCGAGGGCGAGGCCAACTACGCCATAATCGGGGAGTATTAATTGCTTCCTTTGATCTCCCCTTATGCAGGTTTCTTCGTCGGACTGAGGTGATAGTGCGGTCGTTGGCCGGGCCTTTTGGGTTCCTCCGTGGCAACATCCTCGTGCTTACCGCGTCGGGGAGCCTAGGGATGTTTTCTCGGGCCATGGTGTTTCCGTACGTTCCCCTCTACGTCTTGGCCCTCGGTGGCGAGTCAGAACAGGTCGGGATCGTCTATGCCCTGGGGCCGCTCGGCGGGCTGCTCGCGTTTCCAATCGCCGGCTATCTCGCCGACCATACGAATCGGGCTTGGCTGATCGCCGCGGCTGGCTATTTTTCCGCGGTTGCCGTGCTGATAAATGCCGTGGCACCGAGTTGGGAGTGGGTGGCTGCGGCGATGTTGATTAGGGGGTTTGCCGTGTTCCACTTCCCGGCCTCATCGGCACTTGTCGCCGACTCTCTGCCTGCCGGGAACCGGGGCCGCGGAATGGCGACGATGACCGCCCTGACCGGGGGCTTGGCGTTGTTTGCGCCGTTTGTGGCTGGCGTGGCGATCGACGCTTGGGGCGTCGAGGAGGGGATGCGGATCCTCTATTGGGTGATGGGCGCGGCCTACGCTGTGGGTGCGACGATCAACTTGATCTTCATCCGCGAGACCCGAAAGCCGCCAGCAGAAGCGATCAGCGCCGCCAACCTCGGACAGACGCTACGCCGTTCCTATACCGGCATCCCGGCACTGCTGCGCGGGTTCCCGCGTTCGCTGCGGGCCGTGTCGGTGGTGATCATCCTGTGTTTTATCGCCAATGGCTTGGCTAGCCCCTTCTGGGTGGTGTACGCCAAGACCCACATCGGGCTGACGGCTTCGCAGTGGGGACTGATTCTGCTAGTGGAGTTCGGTCTGCGGAACCTGACGACGGTTCCGGCGGGATTTCTCACGGACCGCTTTGGACGCACGCGGTTTATCGTCGCCGCGCTGCTGGTCACCGCAGCGACGCCGCTGTATCTGCTGGCTGGCTCCTTTGGATTCGTGCTGGCGATTCGGTGCGCCATCGGCGTGGCCGCTGCCTTTTTCAGCCCGGCGATGGGTGCTCTACTGGCCGACATCGTGCCCAGCGCCATTCGCGGCCGCGTGATGGCCGCTATCGGCCGCGGATCCGTGTCGGTCGGCAGTTCCTCCGGTGGGACGGGTGGCCCTGGGACTGGGTTCTTGACTACGCTGCCGCTGATGGTAGCGGCTCTTTTTGGAGGAGTGCTCTATGCTTGGAGCCCGGCGATCCCGTTTCTTTGTGTATTTGGCCTGACCGTCGTCGCCTTGGGCGTGTCGGTCGCGTTCGTGCGGGATCCAAAGATGGCAGAGGAATAGCTGCTTTTGCAGTGAACGGATTCGCTGACCAAGAAAATGAACTCTTATTGACTTTAAGCTAAATAGCGTTACCCTGTTTTTCTATGACTTGGATTCTCGTACCCAGCAGGCGGTCTGCATGCGGGGCTATGTGTTAAGCAACTTTCCTGAATTGTAATAAAACTATGAGACTTTGGAATGTGTGCCTTGTGATATTGCGGCGGATCGTCGATGCGCTGCGCGATTTGGCTCCCATCATCATCGTCATCGCGTTCTTCCAACTCGTGGTGTTGCAGCAGCCCTTTCCGAACTTAGGGCGCGTCGCCGTTGGCTTGGTCTGCGTGGTCGCCGGCCTGACGCTCTTCATCCAAGGACTCGAAAGCGGTCTCTTTCCCCTCGGCGAGGCCATTGCACAGGCTTTTGCGCGCAAGGGGAGTGCGACCGCGCTGTTGGCTTTTGCCTTTTGCTTGGGTTTTGGCACCACGGTCGCGGAACCGGCCCTGATCGCCATTGCTGCAGAGGCGGCCGAGGTCGCCGCGGAAGCCGGTGCCATTGCCGACGACGATGAGGTGCGCGCTGCGTACGCCTTTGAGTTGCGCATGGTGGTGGCGGTCTCGGTCGGCACGGCGATCGTGCTCGGCGTGCTGCGCATCCTCAAGGGCTGGCCGATCCACCGGCTGATCATCGGGGGCTACGTGCTAGTGACTGTAATGACCGCGTTTGCGCCCGCAGAGATCATTGGCGTGGCCTACGATTCCGGCGGCGTTACCACCAGCACGATCACAGTGCCGCTCGTCACTGCGTTGGGCGTTGGACTCGCCACGTCAATCCGAGGGCGCAACCCAATGGTCGATGGTTTTGGGCTCATCGCGTTTGCCAGCCTGACGCCCATGATCTTCGTACTGGCCTATGGCATGGTGAACTGAGATGGAATTTCTGCGGACTATTGTCAGCACCGCGCTTTCCACCGCGCTTGATGTGGCACCTATTGTCGGCATCCTCGTTCTGTTCCAGGTTGCGGTGCTGCGCCGCAATTTGCCAAACCTGCGCCGGATCGCGGCCGGGTTTGTCCTCGTCCTGTTGGGACTCACGCTCTTCCTCATTGGCTTAGAGGAGGCGCTCTTCCCCATCGGCGAGACCATGGCGCGCCAACTCACCGCGCCCGAGACCATTGGGGAGGCGAGTCTGGCCGACGGCGTGGACTGGTACGACTATCTGCTGGTTTACGTCTTTGCCGCAGCGATCGGCTTTGCTACTACAGTAGCTGAGCCATCGCTCATCGCGGTCGCGCTCAAGGCCGAGGAGATCTCGGGCGGCGCGATCGACGCTTGGGGCCTCAGAATCGCCGTGGCGCTCGGGGTGGCCGCAGGGGTGGCGCTGGGCTGCTTTCGCATTGTCACGGGCACGCCCCTGCCCTGGTACATCATTGCCGCATACTTAGTGGTGATTGCCCAGACCTTCCGGTCGAGCCGGACTATTGTGCCGCTCGCCTACGACAGCGGCGGCGTCACCACATCGACCGTCACGGTGCCAGTGGTCGCCGCGCTGGGCTTGGGGCTCGCCGCCACGGTTCCCGGGCGCAGCCCGCTGATCGACGGATTTGGCCTCATTGCGTTCGCCAGCGTCTTTCCCATCATGTCCGTTCTGGGCTATGCTATGGTGGTGTCTTATGTGAGTCGCCGGCGGGACGCCAACCACTCCGAGGAGAATTGAGCTATGAAACTGAAACTGATCGTCGCCTTAGTCAGCAATGACAAGACCGATACTGTGGTCGATGCTGCGCGCACTGGCGGGGCGACCGGCGCGACGATTATTACTAGCGTGCGCGGCGAAGGGCTGAAGCCACAGAAGACCTTTTTCGGTCTCGACTTGGCGGCCCAACGCGATGTTGTTCTGTTCCTGGTGGTCGAGACGCGGGCGCGCGACATTTTGGAGCGCATCCGGGATGCCGGACGCTTTGAGCAAGAGCCCGGCGCTGGCATTGCCTTTCAGATCCCGATTGAGGACGCCGTCG
>VXZF01000383.1:0-1451 GCA_009845645.1 Gemmatimonadota bacterium
GCACGCAATGCCGCGTTGTACATGTTCGAGGTCGTATCCAGGCTATCGGACATCGGCCTAGACGCGAGCATTTACAGCAACCCGAGGCTGACGAGCATCGCCGGGCTGGCCGGTCTCAGTCGCGTCGGCGGCAACCTCAACATCTACAACAACGAAAAACTGATTGCGTTGACGGGGTTAGAAAGCCTTGCGCAAGTCGCCCAAGACCTCAACATCTACGAAAATGAAAAACTGACCAGCCTCGCAGGGCTGGCCAATCTCGTCGTCATTGGGGGCAACGTACTCATCGTCGAAAACGGCAATTTACCTACGAGCGAGGCCCAATCCTTGGCCGATCGCGCGGCAGCGGGCGAGGTCTCCATCGCCAACAACGCGGATTAACCACCACTCATCCCCGTAATAACCTGCTCCACCTCGGCCACGGTCGTCTCCTTGGGATCGATGTCATCGGCAACGACGCGGCCTTGGCGCAGCACCACGATCCGGTCCACGACCTGGAAGACGTGGTGGATGTTGTGCGCGATGAAAATGCAGGAGTGGCCCGAGTCGCGGGCGTTGCGGACAAAGCGCAAGACGCCCTGCGTCTCCGCAACGCCCAAGTTGTTAGTCGGCTCGTCGAGAATGATTAGCTCGCTATCGAAGTGCATGGCCCGCGCAATGGCCACGGACTGACGCTCGCCGCCCGACAACGCGCCGATGGGCGTCGTCGCGGGAATGTCCTTTTCAATGCCCACCTGCTTGAGCAAGGTGCGGGCCACATTCGCCATGGCCTCTTGGTCCATGCGCCCTAAAAACGCAGGATCTTTCAGGGGTTCGCGGCCCAAGAAAAAATTTCTCGCAATCGACAACTCCGCTACGAGAGCCGAGTCCTGATAGATGGTTTCAATACCGTAGTCAATGGCGTCGGCTGTGTTTTTGATATCAGCTTTTTGGCCGCGAATGAAGATGTCACCTCCACTGGCGGGGACGGCCCCAGAGAGAATTTTGATCAGCGTAGATTTACCAGCCCCATTGTCGCCGAGCAAACCGACGATCTCGCGCTCGCCGACCGTCAGGTGGACGTTTTCGAGAGCGCGCACCTGTCCGTAGGACTTGCTGATGTTTTCCATCTGGACCAGTGCTACTGTCATCGCCTAGTACCTTTCCTGTCGTCGGCGGTCAACCCACGAATGCAGAGCCATCATGCCCAAGATGATCGCGCCGATAAAAATGTTGTACGCCAATCCAGGAACGCCGATGAGCACAATGCCGTTGCGCATCAAGCGCAAGATGAACACGCCGAGCACCGTGCCGATAATCGTGCCGCGCCCGCCCGTCAGGGCCGTCCCCCCAATCACGACCATGGCGATGACCTCCAGCTCGTAGCCAGTGCCGCTGTTGGGATTGGCCGCGGCCGTGCGAATGGAGCTGATGATGCCAGCGAAACCCGCCATGACGGCTGAGAGCACAAA
>VXZF01000383.1:1551-3318 GCA_009845645.1 Gemmatimonadota bacterium
TGCGAATGGAGCTGATGATGCCAGCGAAACCCGCCATGACGGCTGAGAGCACAAACAACTTGACCTTGGTGCGCTCTACAGCCACACCGCGAGCGCGTGCGGCTTCAGCATTGCCGCCCGCCGCTTGCAACCAATTCCCCATCTTGGTCTGCGTCAGCAAATAGCCTAATAACAGCGCCGCCGCTACAAACCAAAACAGCGACATGTACACGCGCAGGCCGCCCACGTTGAAATCCCCGACCAGCACCTCGGCGAGCAAGAGATCCGCGGCGTCCCAAGTCCGCTGCGGAAACCCACTCGTCACCACCAGCGCACTGCCCCGCACGACCAACAACATGCCGAGCGTCACCAAGAACGAGGGAATCCGCAAGCGCGTGACGAACAAGCCGCTACACAGGCCGATAGCCGCAGCCATGCCCAAGGCAAGGACAAAGCCGACCTCAATGGACGTGACCCCAGTGTTGTACAGGGTCCACATGAGCACCGGACAAAACCCGAACAACGAACCGACCGAAAGGTCGAATTCGCCGGACGTCATCAGCAAGGTCATGGCCAGCGCAATCAGCCCCAATTCCACCGTGAAGGCCAGCATGTTGCCGATGTTGCGTGACGACAGAAACGCCGGATTGATCTGCCAGAAGACAAACACCATGACGACCAGCAGGACGAACGGGCCAAATTCTGGCCGCGACACCATGCGCTGTACAACTGCGTTCATCTATTCGCCCGACAGGATGTCGTCGTATATCTGGGCCTTGTCGGCCTCGTAGAGCGCGCCAGTAATGATGTCGAAGCCGGGCGGAATGCCACTGGCGGCCATAGAGGCCAACGATAGCGCCATGTAACTAATCGCCAGCGGATCTTGCCACATGGCCGCGTTGACGTAGCCGCTGAGGACTTCCCGAGTGGTGTCGAGCGAGTTGCCCCAACCGACGACGGGAATGTCGCCAGGGGCGAAACCAGCTTGGTCAAAGACGCGCTTGATGCTGCCAGTGACCAGATCTCCAAGGCCAATGATCGCATCGATGTTGTCGCCGTTGGCCGTCATGTAGTCAACCATGCGGGAGATCACTTCGGCCTGGTCAAGGGTCGCGTCAGTGACTTCCCAAGTGATGCCCAACGGCTCAAAGACGCTGGCGACGCCCTGTTCCTCTTGGACGCCATAGGTAGCGCCGGGCACTTCCACCGGCATCCACACGAAGTCGCCGGATTTGACGTGGCCTTTATCGACCAGATACTGAGCCCACTGCCGACCGGTCGTCACCAAGTCGCCCCCGACATAAGCGTCGAAACTAGCGGTGGGATCGGGCGTATTCATGTTGATGATCGGAATGTTGGCTTCGTTGGCCTCTTTAGCAACCTGCACCAAACTGCCCGGATCGGGGCTGCTGGAGACAATGCCGTCGGCCCCAGCAGCAATGGCAGCGCGCACGGCCTCTTGGTGCGAGGCCACGTCGCCGTTGTGGAAGGACGTGTTGACCTCGTGGCCGGTGTCTTGGCTCCACTGTTGCGCCCCGGCCAGGAAATACGTCCACACCGGGTCGGCGGGCGAACCGTGCGAAATCCAGTAAAAGGTCTTGGCCTCGGCTTGATCCGCGACGAGCGGACTTAGCGCCAACAGCGCACTGAGCAGCATGACAATCCTCGCTTTAAACATCGGCGTTCCTTTCTGTGTAAAAAGTATGCTCGGCAGCAGTTCGCTAGGGCGGGCTATTTTCACTCTATTCGCTTTGGAGAGTCTGGATCGGGATCAACGGATATCTCCGG
>VXZF01000383.1:3328-5043 GCA_009845645.1 Gemmatimonadota bacterium
GTTCTGAATCCAGCCACATTTTGACATCTTGTCGAAATGCTATCCAGACCTCGCCCAGCTCAAGCACTAGATCTTCCATCTTTTCCCAGTCTAGCCGAAAGGAATAGGCGTGTCGCACGAAGTGGCGGAACCCGAGGTACGACTCAAGGCGAGCCAGTGTTTCTGGAGAGACGATTGGGGGCCTGTCGTCCGCCTTACAGGCCATCTGATGGAGCAATTCCCGATGCCAGTCCGCTCCACTTGGCATCTGTTCATCCACTCGTTTAGCAATGGTCTGAAACACGCTTTCCACCCCGTTGTAAAACGAATGGAGAACGCCCGCTAACGCGGTCAATTCAACGAGATCGAGCTCACTGGTGCTAGCCCTTCCTAGCAACTCATGATATGCCCCCAAAAGGTTCTCAATCTGCTGTAGCTCTCGGTCAATATGGGCTAGAGTACGCTCAGTCAACATGGATCATCGCCGCTTCGCGTTCGAGAAAGGCCGCCAGATCTGGATCGGCATCCAAGTCAATCAAGTCGGCGGAACGACGTAGTTCTACGAGCAGCCTCCCTTGCAGTTTGAAGAACAGTTTCGCCGGACAGCCGCGGACGGCAAAGTCAATGTCGGAATCGGGTCGGACGTGGCCCTCAGCGATTGAGCCGAAAACATACACCTGCTGACAGCCCGCTTCTTTGAGGATCGCTACCCCCCGGGCCAAATCGCGCTGCATGTCGTCTGGAACGTCCCCCAGCTTATCAACTATATCGAGAATGCGGTCGTTAGTAGTCATAATCATGCTCTTTTCTGTCGTCGCGCTCTTGGTCAAGACCAGTCAAACACCTATAGAATCCAAGAGTTACGAGTTTCATACGTTAAGCCCAAGAGCTTCCACCTGCGCCAACAGCGTCTCGCGCTCATCTGGACGCAGGGGTCGCAACGGCCGCCGAGGATCGCCGCACTCCATCCCAATGCGCTGACCGACCACGGCCAAGATGCTGCCGAAATAGCCGAATTGCGCCACTGTGCGGTGAAAGGCGCTAGCCCGTTCCTGAGCCTGTTTTGCGGCGGCCAGATCGCCCGCTTGGTACGCATTCCAAATGGCCATCCACAGTTCCGGGGCCGCACACAAAGGACCATCGACCGACCCGACGGCCCCAACGGTCATAGCCGGCAACATCAGCTTGCCGCTGCCGATAAAGGCGTCTAGCCCCATGCCGACAAACTCGATCAGGTTGGCGAATATCGGTGACGAGTGTTTCAAACCGACAGTCTGAGGCACTTTCTCCACTAGGCGTTGCATCAGGGCCGGACTGACATCTAGACCGGTGCAACCGGGCAAATTGTAGATGAACAACGGCCGGTCGGCCGCAGCCCCCACAGCCCGGTAGTATTCTACCACGCCATCGTCGTCGCCTTGGTAGAAAAAGGGAGGCACCGCGCAGATGGCTTCCACTCCGGCTCGGGCTGCGTGAGCCGCCAATTTCTCAGCCCGCGCCGTAGTATTGGCTCCCACGTGCATGATGACCTGAGTGCGTCCCGCATTCTGGTCGGCGGCGATTTCGGCGATGCGCTGGTTCTCCTCGTCGTCGAGCAGGACGCTCTCGCCGGTACCGCCAGCAACCCAAAAGCCGTGTACGCCAGCTTGTATATTGAACTCCATCGTGGCGCGGAAGGCCTCTTCGTTTAGAGTGCCATCCTCGTTTTTCGGACTGATAATCGCCGGTACCACCCC
>VXZF01000566.1:0-2970 GCA_009845645.1 Gemmatimonadota bacterium
GTCCCCTATCACACGACCGCTGGTCGTGCCTGCTCCTTAACCCGGCAGCAGGTCAGCGAGATCATCGAAGCCCGGCAGCGCGAGACTTTTGAATACGTGCGCCAAGCTCTCGTCAATTCCTCCTACAACGACCGCTTGTCCGCTGGCATCGTGCTCACCGGCGGCGGGGCCGCACTCGAGCAGATCGCGCCGCTCGCCGAGGAGGTGCTCAGCCACCGCGTCCGCATTGGCGTCCCCCAAGACGTGATCGCCCCAGCCACGGTCAGCGACCCCAGCTATGCTACCGCGATCGGCCTGTTGCGCTTTGTCGCCAATGAACACAGCACGGCAGTTGAGTCGCACGACGCTGACCGGCCCCGCAATGGCGTAGCCCACGCGCTGGGCAAACTATTCAATTTCTTTTAATGCGCAGTGCACACCTAGGCGTTTCTTGACACCGTAGTTGCCCCCGCCTAGTTTCTACTTCACACCATGGCCGCCATAGCTCAGCTGGTAGAGCAACTCACTCGTAATGAGTAGGTCCCCGGTTCGAGTCCGGGTGGCGGCTCCACGACACAACGCGGGCTTGCGCACTAGTCGTCAGCTCGCGTTTATACATTGGTCCCCTCCCTGCTAGCCTGTGTCTGTTACAGATCTTCCCACGCTAAACGCCGGCCTCAACATCTTGTGCGTATTCCTGCTCATGCGTGGCTACCTGCAGATCCGTCGCGGTGCACGCCAAGCCCACCAAAAGTCCATGCTGGCCGCCCTCGTCTGCTCCGCGCTTTTCCTATGTTCGTATTTGGTTTACCACGTTCAGGTAGGTTCGGTACCCTATCCCCACCACGACTGGACTCGCCCCCTGTACTTCGCCGTGCTCATACCCCACATCATCCTCGCGGCAATAATGGCCCCTTTTGTAGCTCTCGTCGTCTGGCGCGCTTACAACCAAGATTTTGCCCGCCATCGTCGGTTGGCCCGCTGGGTCTGGCCGACGTGGATATTTGTCTCGGTTAGCGGCGTGGTGGTCTATCTAATGCTATACCAACTCTGAAATCAAGGGTTGCGACTATGGGCCACCATCCAAGCGGCCCCAGCGGTCGTCAGCACCGTCCAGCCGCCGGTGATCAGCAGGGCATGCATAAACGCCGCGTCGTCTATCAGTTGATCCGGTGCCAAGTAGAACGCCTTCCGCAAAATTACCAGTGAGTAAGTCACGTGATTGCACTGCATCACCCACTCGAGCCAAGGCGCAGCTCCTTCAATGGGAAAGAGTGCGCCAGAAAGAAACCACAAGGGGATGAGAACGACGCTCATCACCGAATGGTAGCCTGCCACTGAATCCAGCTTCCATGCGACTATGAAGCCCAAACCCGTGAAGCCCATGCCAATCAGCGTGCAGAGGGCCAAGAGCGCCAAGACCATCTCCACTGCCAAGGCAATGCCAGCCACTGGTGCCAGCAGCAAAAATACAAGCACCTGTGAGAGGGCGATAAGCGTACCGCCGACCAGCTTGCCTAGCGCTATACTCAGGCGCGGCACCGGGGCTACTAGCACGCCTTGCAAAAAGCCGACGCTGCGGTCTTCGATGAGAGTGATGGTGGAAAAAATCGCCGCGAAGAGCAGGAGCATCAGCACGATGCCCGGATAGAAGAATTCTCCGTAGCTTAGCTCGCTGCTTCTGCTGATGAAGCTATCGGCAAAACCCGAGCCCATGAAAAACCACAGCATCAGCGGCTGCACCAAGCTCCCCAAAAGCCGCGAAGGTTGGCGAAAAAAGCGCAGCACTTCGCGCTGGGCTAGAATCCAGACGCCGTTCAAGCGGCGTTCCCTTCCTCGAGATGCTGGCCAGTGTGGCGCACGAACACATCGTCGAGCGAGGGAGGGGCCAAAGACAGCGAGCGGATCTGGGAGCCGAAGCGCTGGAATACCTCGTCGAGACTGATGTCGCTTTTGAGCGGAACGCGCAGGTCTTGATCGACGACTTGGCCCTCTAGGCCCATGTCGCTACGCAGTGCGGCTTGCAGCGCGGCTGCATCGTCGCTGCACAACGTGAGAATTTCGCGCCCCAATTGGCGCTGCAAGACCCTTGGGGGACCACAGACGAGTAGCTGTCCTTTGTGCAAAATAGCGACTCGGTCCGCACGCTCGGCCTCGTCCAAGAGGTGGGTCGAGACCACGACCGTGAGTTGTTCGTCCGCTTTGAGTTCCTCCACTTGGTTCCAAAAATCCTGGCGCGCCACTGGATCCAACCCAGCCGTCGGCTCGTCGAGCACGAGAATAGCTGGCGTTGGCAGCAGCGCCTTGGCCAATTCGACGCGCCGCCGCATGCCCCCAGACAGCTTCTCCGTCCGCTCGTTGCGCCGCTCCCACAAGCCGACAACCTCTAGCAACTGTTGGCTGCGCTGGCTCACGGCGCGACGGCCCATGCCGTAGAGCAAACCCGCCATCCGCAAGTTTTCGCCAACCGTCATTTTCCCGTCGAGCGCGGGATTTTGAAAGACGACTCCCAACTGACGGCGCACTGCCGACGGATCATGCCCCAAAAGTACGCCGCCGACTCGTACCGCTCCTGAGGTGGGTACCAGCGCGGTGGTTAGCACGCGCAGAAGGGTAGATTTACCACTGCCATTAGGCCCCAACAGGGCCATTGTCTCCCCATAGTGGATGTCGAGATTGATCTCATGGAGCGCGCGGTGGCTCGTCTTTTTGCGGGTACCCGCATAAATGTGGGAAAGCTGCGAGATACTGATGAGTACTTGGGGGTCCAACGGAAATCTCCTGTAGCCGCAAGGCCGGGCGCGTTGAGGCAATAAGACAAAAAGTTGAAAAATTAACCGATTCCCAGCTAGCGTCAAGAAAGCGACGCTGATTGACACTGGCTGTCTTTTCTTATAAATTTGCGATCTTAGTCTCGGTTGTAAAATCGGTTGTAAAAAAATTCCCGAACCATAAGTTTTGCGCTAAATCTCAAGTCCACAGCTCCCGTCC
>VXZF01000566.1:2980-5035 GCA_009845645.1 Gemmatimonadota bacterium
AGATTGAGAAATTAACCGATTCCCAGCTAGCGTCAAGAAAGCGATGCAGATTGACAGTGGCCGCCTCTTCTCATAAATTTGCGATCTCAGCCTTGGTTGTAAAACAATTCCCGATTCATACTTTTGCACTAGTTAAGTTCGCAGGCCGCGTCCTCTGAGATAGCCGCGAAGCCGGCACACCCGAATCACTTTTTTAGGTAAGGCCGACAGTATGTCAACTAAAGCCAAGTCTGCATATTGGTTCCGCGCGCTCTTACTCGTCGCGGCTATCGCATTGGTGGGAGCGGCGTTGCCGCTTGGGGCGCTGTGGTATTTGAACCAACCGACCTACGAATATCCGGCACGGCAAATTCACATCCCCCAAGGTGCGAACGCACGCTGGATCGGCCAGTTGCTAGAGCGGGAAAACCTAATCCACAACGCGCACGTCTTTGTCTGGACCGTCCGACTCAAGGGTCTCGGTCATCAGCTCAAGGCGGGCACCTATCAGCTCGACGGCAATGGCACGACAGTCGCCATTGCCCAATCCCTGCTCAAGGCCCCTATCCAAACTCAGCCGGCGACAATCCCCGAGGGCCTGAATCGCCACCAGATCGCGGCCCACCTACAGGCCGCAGGTGTAGCGGATTCAGCGCGCTTTATTGCCGCCACCGAAGACCCGCACCTCATCCGCCAACTCGGCGTAGTTGCGCCTAGTCTCGAAGGCTACCTCTTCCCCGAGACGTATTTCTTCGACCTAAACACCGATGAACACACCATCGCCTCTCTCATGGTTGACCAATTCCACCGCGTATTCGCCGACTCTCTGCACCAGCGGCTCAAGGAAATCGGCCTTTCGCTGCACGAAGCTGTGACGCTAGCTTCAATCGTCGAGCGCGAAGCTGTGGCCGTTGAGGAGCAGCCCATTATCTCCGGCGTCTTCCAACGCCGCCTCAAGCTCAACCGCCGCCTCGAATCCTGCGCGACGGTCAACTATGCTCTCGGCACGAACAAGAAGCGGCTGACCTATGCCGATTTAGAGGTGGATTCGCCCTTCAATACGTATCGCTATCAAGGTCTGCCCCCCGGCCCCATCAGCAACCCTGGCCGCACGGCTCTCCTCTCCGTGCTCTATCCCGCGGAAACCGAGTATCTCTACTTCGTCGCCCGCGGCGACGGCACCCACATCTTCAGCCGCACCAACAGGGAACACGAGCGCGCCAAGCGCCAGGTCAAGCTAGCCCAACGCATGCAGACGAACTGAGGATGTCCATACTAGACGCCCTCAATCCAGCGCAGCGCAACGCCGCCGAGACCTCGGGCGGGCCGCTGTTGATCCTCGCCGGGGCCGGCTCGGGCAAGACCCGCGTACTCACCCATCGCATCGCCTTCCTCATCAAAGAAGTCGGCGTACCCCCATGGCGCATCCTCGCTGCGACCTTCACTAACAAAGCTGCGGGCGAAATGCGCGAGCGCATCGAGCAGCTAGTCGGCTCGGCGGCAGCCGAACTCTGGATCGGCACTTTCCACTCGATCTGTGCGCGCATCCTGCGCCGCCAAGCCGAGGGGTTTGGTCTAGATCCCAATTTCTCCATCTACGACGAAGACGACCGCCGCGCCACCATCCGCCGCGTCCTCGACGCCCACCAGATCGACGAGCGCGAACTCGCCCCACGCGCGGTCATCAGCCAGATCAGCCGCGCCAAGAACGCCATGCTCGACCCGTTGGAATTCGCGCACCAAGCGAACGAGCACCAACGGCAAATCGCCGAACTCTACGCCGACTACGAGCGCGAGTTGCGCCGCAACCAAGCCCTTGATTTCGACGACCTGCTCATCGAGGTCGTGCGTCAGTTCGACCGCCACCCGGACATTCTGCAAACCTACCAAGAGCGCTTTGAGCACCTGCTCGTTGATGAGTACCAAGATACGAACCGGCCCCAATACTTGCTCTGCCGCCAGCTAGCGGCGTTCCACCGCAATATCTGCGTGGTCGGAGACGACGACCAGTCGATCTACCAATTCCGCGGTGCCGACATCCGCAACATCCTCGACTTTGAGCGCGACTACCCAGAC
>VXZF01000117.1 GCA_009845645.1 Gemmatimonadota bacterium
GCAGCAGACGTTGGTTTTTGGCCGCGGCTCGGATTCGATCGGACTAGATCCGGGGATTGAAAACGACGGCGAATCGTTCAAGGTCTGCGACAACATCTACGAGACCTTGGTGACCTACGACAGCGAGAGCACGGCCGTAGTGCCTCAGCTGGCGCATTCTTGGGACATTTCGGACGACCAGCTCATGTGGACCTTCCACTTGCGCATGGGGGTCCGTTTCCACGACGGCACCCCCTTTAACGCCGAGGCCATGCTGTTTTCGCTCGGGCGGCAGTTTGACAAAGACCATCCCTTCCACAAGGTCGCCGGCGCGTTCAAGTACTGGCAGGCCATGGGCATGGACGACATTGTCGCCGCGCTAGAAGCCCCGGATGATTCGACCTTTATCGTCCGCCTCAAAGAGCCACATGCCCCCTTCTTGGGGAACTTGGCGATGAACTTCTGCGCGGCCGTTAGCCCTACCGCGGTGGCTCGTTACGGCCGCGATTACTTCAAAAATCCGGTCGGCACCGGCCCCTTTCGCTTGGTCGAATGGCGCAAGGACGAGCGCATCGTCTTGGAGCGCAATCCCGATTACTGGGGGCCAAAGCCGCAGCTCGACCGCCTAATTTTCAAGCCTATTCAGGAAGGCTCGGTGCGCTTCTTGGAGCTTTCGCAGGGCACGATTCACGGCTTCGACAACCTCAGCCCTGAGTACATTGAGCCGATCCGCGCCGACCCCAATCTCCAGCTCTTGACACAGGCGGGCATGAATACCGGCTACTTGGCCATGAACATGGACAAAAAGCCTTTCGACGATGTGCGGGTGCGCCGGGCCATAAACCACGCCGTGGATAAGCAGGCCCTAGTGGATAATTTCTACGAGGGCTTGGCCATGCCAGCCAAAAACCCCATCCCGCCGACCCTGTGGAGCTACAACGACACCATTGCGGGCTATGGCTACGATCCGGCCAAAGCGCGGGCCTTGCTGGCGGAAGCTGGCTATGCCGAAGGCTTTGAAACCGAGCTGTGGGCCATGCCGGTGCCGCGCCCCTATATGCCGCAGCCCGGCAAGATCGCCGAGGCGATTCAGGCCGACTTGGAAAAGGTGGGCATTCACGCCCGCATTGTGTCTTGGGAGTGGGGGACGTACTTGGACAAGGTGTTCGACGGCCAGCACCAGATGGCTTTGTTGGGCTGGACCGGCGACAATGGCGACCCGGACAACTTCCTCTACGTACTCCTCGACTCCACCGCGGCTATCAAGCCCGCCCAGAATATCTCCTTCTACCGCAGTGGCGAGCTGCACGACGCGCTCGTCGCGGCCCGTCGCTCCACCGACCGCGAAGTGCGCACGCGGCTCTACGCCCAGGCGCAGGAAATCGTCCACCGCGACGCGCCTTGGGTTCCCTTAGTACACGCGACGCAGACGGTGGTTTTCCAGCGTCGCGTCACTGGCTTCAAGCTGCATCCCACGGGCAGCAAGTGGTTCCACAGCACCGCGCTGGCCCCTTGAGCCATGCACCGCTTCGTCCTCCGGCGGCTCATCGCGCTCTTGCCGACGCTGGCGGGAATTTCGCTTTTAGTTTTTCTGATGCTCTACTTGGTGCCGGGCGACCCGGCCCAGGTCATGCTCGGGGAGCGCGCCAACGCCGAGAGCTTGGCCGAGTTGCGCGCGACTATGGGCCTCGATCAGCCCTTTTACGTGCAGTTTTACCGCTTCTTCACCGGCCTGTTGAGTGGTGACCTAGGCCGTTCAATTCGCACTCACGAGAAAATTACCACTGAACTTGTCCAGCGCTTCCCGGCTACTTGCGAACTAACCTTGGCCAGTATGCTGCTGGCCGTGACGGTCGGCATCTCGGCCGGACTGTGGGCTGCGGTGCGGCGGGGCAAGGGTGCCGATCTGCTCAGCATGATCTTGGCCACGGCCGGTATTTCCATTCCCGTATTTTGGCTGGCTCTGATGCTGGTGTTGCTGTTGGCCTTTTACGTGCCGCTCTTTCCGGTGTCCGGCCGCTTGAGCACGCATATCTACTTTGAGCCGATCACCTATTTCTACGTAATCGACACCCTCGCGCAGGGTGACTTCGCGGCCTGCGGCGACGTGCTGTGGCACCTTTTTTTGCCGGCCTTGACTTTGGGGACTATTCCCATGGCCGTGATTGCGCGCATGACCCGCGCCAGCTTGCTCGACGTCCTCGGCGAGGACTACATCCGCACGGCTTGGGCCAAGGGCCTGCGGGAGCGGGTGGTGATTGTGCGCCACGCCCTGAAAAACGCCTTTATACCTACGCTTACGGTTATTGCCCTCCAATTCGGCTACCTGCTCGGGGGCGCGGTTATCACCGAGACCATTTTCGCTTGGCCCGGGGTTGGACGCTGGCTCTTTTTGGCGGTACAGGCGCGCGACTTCCGCGCCGTGCAGGGTGGGGTTTTGCTGCTGGCCACGGTCTTTGTGCTGGCCAACCTCATCGCCGACATACTCTACGCTTGGCTGGATCCGCGGATACGCTACGACGAGGAATAGGGGAGACAAAAAAGTGGAGGCAACGAGCGAGACCGTTACCTCCACTTTTTGTGTTTAACAGTGCCTATGCCGCTGGCACTGCGTTGTTTCAGCCACCAGAGGAGGTGATGGTGATGCGAACGATATCGGCCACGGCCGGATAGGTGAACCCATCATCGACTAAGCGCACTACGCCTCCCTCGTCCGCGCCGGTGTTGGCTCCGGCTTGACGCGGTGCTTGATTCGCGCCCACGCCCGGCTCCTCGTTGACTTCTGTACCGGCATCCCACAGCCCGATCTGATCGGTGATGTCGCCGCTTATAGGCAGGCGATCGTCGGTGAACAGGGCGATGCCGGTGTCACCGGGTGACAAGAACAGGTCGTTGGATTGCACGTACATGGTGGCGAAAGACAGCCGGTCGCCCGGACGGGCAACGAAGGTGAATTCATAGGCATTGCCCGGCGTCAGCGGCCCAGGGCCGTCGGCTCCCACCGGCGTGGTAAACACGCCGCTGTTTCTCGCTAGGTTCGCGGCTAGCTCGGCGGGACTGCCATCTTCGGCGAGTGCTTCAAGTCCCGCGCCGCGATCGGGCTGGCCGTCGGTGAAGAAAGGGGTTCCGCCACGCTGGGCGACCCACGCGCCGGGCGCGAGGACGGTGCCGAGGTTTTCGATCCGCATGGTGAATTGTGCTGGAGTGCGCGATTCTGCCGAGCCAGCAGCCGGATCGTCAGATAAGGTCCGCGCGGAAGTGATGGGCCCCTCAGGGATGTCGTCTCCGTCGGTATCGCCATCAGTATCACCGTCCATATCTCCGTCGCCATCCATGTCACCGTCGGCCTCACCATCGCCGTCGGTTTCACCCTCGCCGTCCATGTCACCGTCGGCATCACCCTCGCCATCGGTCTCGCCGTCGTCTCCGTCGGTTTCACCCTCGCCGTCCATGCCGCCGGCCTCAGCCGCCGCGATAATATCAGCGATGTCGTAAGGTACCCCAACGGTAATGGTGCCGGTCACAGATGGCTCAGCTCCAGACACATCGACCAGAAGGTCTAACGATACCGTACCATTGAACGCACCAGAAGCGGTTATCTCACCAGTCACGGGAATGAGCGGGAACTGATCTTCGCCCACGTTCAGAGTGCCGTTGAGCACCAGCGTTCCGTCTGGCGAATAATCTGTTAGCACCCACTCGTTGCCCGTGATGGTCAACGTGCCACCGCTGGCTCCGGGAATCGTCGTCTCATCCGAGATGAGCGCGACCAAGAGGGCGTCCTGAAAGTAGCCTATCAGCGCGTTGGTCAGGATAAGGACATCGGGGGTTATCACAACATCGAGCCCATCGTCCGTGGTTCCGTCATCGCCCGTGGTTCCGTCGTCGTCCATGGTTCCGTCGTCCATGTCGCTGAGGGGTACGCCGCCTTCGGAGGTGATGGTGACAATCACCATCTCAGCTACGGCCGGATAGGTGTATCCGTCGTCCACTAAGCGCACCGCACCGCCTTCATCTACACCGGTGTTGGGACCAGCCTGCCGCGGCGCTTGGTTTTCACCTACGCCTGGCTCCTCGTTGACTTCCGTACCGGCGTCCCACAGCCCGATCAGAGTGGTGACGTCGTCGCTTATCGGCTGGCCGCCGCTGGTGAACAGCCCAATGCCGGTGTCATTGGGTGCTAAGAAAAGGTCGTTGGACTGCACGTACATGGTGGCGAAAGACAGCCGGTCACCCGGCCGGGCCGTGAAGCTGAACTCATAGGCGTTGCCCATGTCCATAGCCATATCCATAAGAGGCGTCAGCGGACCGGGGCTGTCGGCTCCCACTGGCGTGTTGAAAATCCCGCTGTTTCTGGAAAGGTTCGCGGCCAACATCGTTGGATTGCCGTCCTCGGCAAGGGCTTCGAGGCCCACGCCGCGGTCGGGCTGGCCAACTCGGAAGATGGGCCTCCCCCCGCGCTGCACGACCCATGCACCGGGCGCGAGGAGCGTACCGATGTTTTCGATCCGCACTGTGAAGTCCGCTGGCTCGCGCGGTTCAGGCAAGCCAGCAACTGGCTCAGTAGAGACCACCGGCTTACCTGCTCTGTCTGTGGTTGAGGATAGGGGGTCTCGGTCTGCACAGGCGGCGAACAAGACGGCCCCAACGCAGACAGCGTAAAACAGTTTCATGGAAAATTCTCCTGAAAAGGGTTTATGGAGTTCTATCTATTAGAACTCTCCTAGAGCCTACATAGTTTCAAAAAGCGATGCACCGCGCTAAACCTGCGTCCACGCGCCGCTATTGCTGGACGATTCTACGGCGGCTGCGACGAATTTCATACCTGCTACGCCCTCTTCCACGCCCGGATGCGGAAAGGCCGCGGGCACGTCCTGTTCGCCACGGCGTGCGCGGATGAGTCGCTCAATGGTGGTATGGAGGTTGGCGAGGGCTGGGAAGAAGTCTTCGTGGTGTCCCGAGGGGACTCGCAAGTACGAGGCGACCGACGCGGGCAGGTCGAATTCAGCGCCAATCCAGTAGGTAATGTCGCGGCCA
>VXZF01000091.1 GCA_009845645.1 Gemmatimonadota bacterium
GGCCGCTTTCCACTCGAAGGTATATTCGACGTGCAAAGTGCCGTTGGCCGCGTCGGGCGGGCGCATTGTCCAAGCGATGTCGAAGTGGGGTTTGTGCATCGCCCACAGGAACTCCTCCAAGAAAGGATCGTGGTGCTGGTCGAGAAAGCCGGCTTGGCCATGAGGTAGGCGCGGATGCTTCAACGGCAATACCCGGGCGTAGTAGCGCTGGCCGTTGACTAGTTCCTCGCGGGTGAACCCGTAGATACTGCCGCCAGAGTGGTCGGAATCCACGGTAATCGACAGCGTATCGTCCTGCCACCACTTGAGTGGGTCTTCATTTTCGATCTTGAGGGTATCGTCGCTGATTCGGGCGAAGCAGTACCAGCTATTGTCGGGGGGCGGACTCCAAGCAGTGTAGATGGTGAAGTCGAAGTCGGCCGCATCGACGTAATCCGATTCGCGGTCGAAGAATCCTTCCCGGTCCAAAGCAAGACGGGGATCGAAAAAAGCCCAGTCGCCGTCGTCGCCATCTATGGTTATCGACGCGGGATCGGGCACCTCGACGAAGGGGACCGTGACGCCTACATGGGCAGACGCGATACTGGTTATGGGAACGGCCAGGACTAAGCTTAAGAGGAATGTCCTGAACAGACCGCAACAATGCACGTACATGTCGCTAGCCATCGTCATATCTTTCCTCACGTTGGTTAGCCGACTGAGTTAATGGCCGCTTACGGGCACGTCGCGGCCTAGTAAGCCACGCTGATAATGCGGTACTGGCTCGCGGCCCCAGCTTGGGCCTCTACTTCCACTCGGCACAGGTACGAACCCGGAGGAACTACGCGCTCGTCTTGGTCTTGGCCGGTCCAAATGTATAGATAGGACTGGTTGGGCTGGCGCTGGCCCTCAAGGGTGCGGACGAGTCGGCCATCGAGGGTGTAAATCTGCACTTGGGCCGGCGCGTCCGTTTTCAAGATGTGGAAGCGGATTTCCGCAGCGTCGCCGATCCCGTCCCCATTGGGGCTGATAAACGATTGCACCGCGAGGTTGGCGATCAACTGGTCAGTGCCCGGGACGCTGGGCAAATACACAGTAGTAGCGGCGCGGCGCATCGGATCGACCGGCTGCCATACCGCTAGCTGCCCCTCGTGGCCGATGAAGGCCCGGAAGAGCGTGGCGTTGCGCTCTACGACCGTACTAAATGTCAGCGCAACTTCCTCGCGCCGCACTGTGCGCGGCAGTTCCACAAGCAGCGAATCGCCAGCGACGCGCACCGCGGCTGGCTCGGCTTCGGCACCGCCTATAGTGAGAGCGAGCGAGTCGGGGTCAGCGGGCGACGGAGTTTGCAGCAGAATGCGGTTAAACCCGGGATTACGCGACGCAAACTCCGGCGTTATGTGGAACGAAAAAAGCTGGGGCATGCCCGCCTCGGCCGTGCGCGGCAGCACCTCGCCGGTGACTCCGGCGAGAAAGGCGTCGGTAAATTCAATCTCCAAGGCGCGTATAGTCGGCGCAGTGGTCGGACGGTCTGAGCTGAGGATGAGCTGGACTTGGACGAAGCGGCGCGGGCTGGGAGACAGAAACTGCTCGCCGGAGCGCTGGTAAAAGTTGCTCCACTCGCTCCAGTCCTCGCCAATGCCGATGGTGCTCTGGGTCTCGCCGCGTAGCGCCTTCGGCATTTGGTCAAACTGCTCGGCTGTTACCTCGGTGCCATCCTTGCGGAAGTAGCGAAAATTTTCTTGCAACTCGTTGCCCGAGCGAGTGCGCGCCTGAATGCGAGCGCCCGGGGGCAGGTCGGCTTCCCACAGCAGGGATTTGATCACCTTCGCCCGGTTGTCGCCGGCAATTTGCCCCAAGTCGATAAAGTCCGAACTCATCTCCACTTGGGCCACGTGGCCCACCGCAAACATCAGCGTCTCGATCAAAAATCCGCTCTGATACTGGAAGCTGGACTGCGAGCCGCCGCCGACCCACTCGGCCGCGATAAAGCGCACGGGGCGCGGCTCAAAAAGATACGTCAATTGGCCGGGGAACTCGGTCGAGGACGCGAGCAAGGCATCTGTATCGCCGACGAAAAGCTGGTCGAAATCGACTTCGCCCGTCAGGGTGCGGCGACCGTTGGAAACGCTCAAGCTGTGGGTGCGAATCTGGGGCAGATTGGAGCCGTACGTCAGCGTGCGGAGCAGAAAGTCCGAAGTGCGCATCACGATCCGGTCCACCCAAAACAGCGCGCCCAAGTCCCAGTCCCAAGCGATGGGATCTTGGCCGCGCTCCCGCCGTGCTCCCCAATCGGTATTGGCGTTGCCGTCGGCCATCTTGAAGGGAAAGCCCCGGCCCGAGCGCTCCTGAATCGCGCCGCCGCGCTCTAAGGTCTGTAAGGCGATATTTTCCCCGAGCGTGTACACTTCCACCTCGGCAAGGGCTGCGTCCGGCGTCTTGGCATCTACCAAAATCCTTATGAATTGCAGCAGGTCATAGGTAGTGTCCCCAGTGCCCTCCTCGCGCGCCCCCCGCACCCGCGTCACCTCCCTTACTAACGGCTTTACGTCGTAAATCACCTCAGTCTCGTCAATGGGCTTGGTGGTGCCACCTATCAGGTGAAAAGAGAATATGTCTTGGCGCGTCACGCGGCGTCCCTCGGACCCAAAGACGCGAAACTCGCGGAAGGGCCGCGCGCCCTCTTGATCAGGAAAAATAAGGCGAATCTCCGACACAAGTACAGCCCTTCCTAGGTTGATCTCGATCCACCAGTCCTCTAAGGGAGCGTCCGGGTCGGGTTGCCAAAAGGTCTGGGCGCGACCGTCTATCGCCCGCCCGGCTGTCGCGAGGTTGGTGCCGGCCTTCCACGCGCCACCGCGCATCTCTTTGCCGCTCACCAGTTCGTGGGTGAATTCGTCTGCATTGACCGCGGCGTTGTGCACGCCCTTGAATTCGGCGGGAGTCACCGAGCCGGTTGGGGAAATTGCGAGGGTACCGGCCGGAAAGGTCCACTGCTGCCACTCGGCTCTGCGATCCACTCGGTACACTTCCAGATCGGCGCTCCGAGTCTGAGCGTACGCCGCCAGTACGAGGGCGGCCAAACTCAAACCCGCGAATAGGAGGAACAGAATGCGCTGCATAGCCTCTCCTTTTTCTAGTAGGCAACGCCCACTGCACCGAGGCGCGTGAAGCGCTCGCGCTCGGCATCGGCAGTCACCTCGGCGAGGTAGATCCCCACGGGCACCGGATTGCCGCTATCGTCGCGCCCGTCCCATTCCCAAACAAAAGAACCGCTGCCGCGCGCGCCGGCAAACAAGGTGCGCACCCGCTGGCCGCCAAGCGAAAAAATCCGCACGGTCAACTGCACGGGTCGCTGGAGTTGGACCAAAGTACCGGAAATGCGCACGCGTTCGTTGACCCCATCGCCATTGGGCGTTACCACGGCCGGCTGTACGGCAAAAAATGGCAGCAGATTGCGCACCGAAGCGGCCGTGGTCAGCACGCGTAAGTCATTGGTCAGGACCGTGGGGTTGGCATCTCCGGGCAGGACCTGCTGCGGAGCCTCGTCGCTTAGAGTGTCGAAGACTCGGGCGCGAAAGAACGTGGATTGAACGAAAACTTCAGCGTCGAAAACGACGCGCAACGCACTCGGCGATTGGTGCGTCAGCCGTTGGCTGGGAAAGAATAGCTTCAGGCTCCGCTCGCCCTCGACGACGCTGTCGGGCGGGGTGGCGACGGGCGGATCGCCTATGAACATTTCCCTGAACTGCGGCCTAGCAGGCGTGAGAATCTCCAAGGCGTCAAAGCCCACATCCGTCTCGCTGATATCGGCGCGGATGTCGTAGGCAAACGTCGAGAGCTCGCCGGCCGGCACTCGGGGCTTGTTGCCCAAGGGACGGGGGGTTTCCAGCGCGGAGATTTCCCCTATTAGCTGCTGAGCCAGCGGCGGGATGGAGTGCTCGACCACCAGCGAGTTGACCCGTATGCCGTCGAGGATGGAGTGGCTGGTGAGTGCGATTTCGAGCTGGAAAAAACGACGAGGACTAGGCAACTCAATCCGCTGGCCAGACTCGGCAAAGGGCGGCGACCACTCGCTCCAGTTGACTTGGTCGTCTTCGACCGGGCCGCGCACGTTCAGACCCAGCCGGCCGTAATCGCTCTCTGAAACTTCCTGCACATCGCCGGTGAAAACATTGACGATTTCGTAGAACACCTGCGGTGTATCGTCGCGGCCCGTGCGCATGCGAATGGAGATGTCTGCATCGGCCATTGGCTCGACGTCGATGCGGCCTTCTTGCTGGCGCAAGGTCTCAGTCGTCCACAGCAGGCGGCTGAAGTTGGCCACTTCGCCCAAGTCGATGATCTTGGACCGATAGCGCCCCCCCGGCGGAAAGCCCGCTCCGTACACCTCGAACTCGGCGATCTCAAAGGGATTGGTCGAGGTCACGTTGAGTTGGATGTAGCGGACGAATTGCAAGGGGAAGGGAATTTGCGCCACGCTTTCCGTGGTGAAATCCACTTGGGTCAGCAAGTTGTACACCGGCAGATTTTCCGGCGTGAAGCTCACGCCGTCGCTGACCTGAACTTTATAGCCGCGGATGAAGTCGTCGGCAAAGGGCCGCCCGCGGCTGTCGGCCCCTTCTGGACGCGGGAAAAACGAGATGCGGTTGACGGGAAAGCGCGTGCCCAAATCAAAGAAAAAGGTCCGGCCCGCTTGCAGCACCCCGAAATCCTTGAAGCGATTTTCGCTGGAAGTCTGCACATCGCCATCGACGAGCGGGGCATTCGTCTGCTTGAAGGGCACGTTGTCCCACACCCGCGCCTCGGCCACCTCACTGATGAAGTCCAAGGGAAAGCCCTCGGTCCACCTTAGCTGCCGGACGATGTTATCGCTGGGATTAAAACCCACCAACTGAATGGCCCCGGCGGCATCAAAGCTGATGGCCGTGGAGTTTAGCTCGTCGTCCTTCCAAGAGCGACCCGACCCGCCCAATTCCCACTGCCGCACCTCGCCCGCCGCGGCCGCTGCCAACCACGCGACCCCGACC
>VXZF01000452.1 GCA_009845645.1 Gemmatimonadota bacterium
GACCAGATGCGACCGCTTGTAGGCGACTTCTACCGCAGAGAGTTTTGGAACAAAGGACTATGCGACCGGATCGATCACAAAGAGTTGGCCAGCTCCCACTTTGATTTTTTTGTTAATGCCGGCGCACGAAATGCTTTGCGCGCCCTGCAAGTGGTAGCCAACGCCGTCGGCGGCCAGGACATTGACGAGGATGGGCTCGCGGGGCCGGCCACGCGGGCGGCGGTGGACAAGCTCAACGGCCTTGATGAGCAGGGATTTGAAAGGGCACTACTTGTATACAACGCCTGTCGGACGATGCACTACGTCACCCTCGCCCGCAAAGATGCCTCGCAACGCAAATTCATAAAGGGTTGGTTGAACCGCGTCTTAACCTCCTGACGAAACTAGAGCTGATAGACTACCACCTACAGGTGGGCGATGAGATGGGGAGACAGCGGCATGACCGCGACGATCGGACTGAGCGGCCGAACTGTAGTGCTTCGACCCTCACCACGGTGGGGCTAGACTCGGCTCGTGGACGAAGCGCTTCATGCCCAGCACGAGTCGAGCTTGGGTGCGCGGCGGCAGAGCCAGCGCGAACGTCTTGCCGCTCACCGGAACGCGCTGGGACGCCCCTGCGACCTCGACCTCGGTGAACTCGTGTTCTCCCATGCCCCCCGCTTGGATAAGCACCTCCCGGCGCTCCGTCGGGCTTACGTTCACCACGGTCAGTTTGGCCCGGTCGTCGCTCAGCTCCGAGACTAGCGCGGCCACGTCGGGCGGAAGCCCCGGACGACGGCGCTGGGCGTCGAAGTGACGCAGTCTCGCGACCAGCAGGCCCCCGTTGTAGTGGGGGAGGGGAGCGCCCATGGTGAGTTGCACTAGGCCTTCACAGGTAACGGGATTTCGCTGCTGGAAATAGGCGTCGCCGTAGGTGGCCGGGTCCTGCTCGTCTTGCGCCATAAAGTCGAGGCGCGCCTGCACTTGGGCCAGATTGTGTTCGAGGATCTGCTCTGGGTACTCGGGGAACTCGCCGTGTAGGTAGGCCATCCAGCCCCAGTCGTGCCCGCCCTGATCCTTGGTGTGGTGCCACGAGTTGACGGCGAACGGATCCCCCGACCGCTTGCGGGTCTGCTCGAATCGCCGCGAATCGGACCGGACCATCGACATACACCACAGATGGGCAATATCGGACGGGTACATGGGCATGAACTCGAACCAGCCGTCCTGCTGCAGAGCGGTGCCGTCCTCCTTCCGGATCGGGTACCACATCCACTCGCCCGGCGCGTAGTTGACCAGCCCGGGATCATCGTACTTGTGGGGCACGTAGAGCTGATCGTCGCGCTCGATCCCGCGGGAAATGAGGACGTCGATCTGCGACCGCGGAAAGTCCATGTATTCCAGTCGGCGCGTTAGCAGGGCGCAGTTTTGGGCTGCGACGCCCACGGCTTGCCCCACGCTGTGCCAACCGTGAGGCCAGGCCCAGCCGTAGCTCGATCCATACCACTTGCCGTTGGTGTGTTCGCCCACGACACCGGAGAGGCCGACGTTGTCGGGCACAATGCCGCCGTTGGCGTCGGCGCGCTCCATCCAGGCCTCAGTGTATTCTATGACCCAGTCGCGGTACTTTCCGTCCGCCGTCAGCAGGTAGGCGTTTGCCCCCAAGGTGGTCGCTAGGAGGTTGACTACGGCGTCGCCGCGGCCCATGCGATCGCGCATGGCTAGGCCCAGCCGCTCGGCTAACTCGGGACTATTTCGCACCGCCTCGTGATTGGTGCATCCCGGCACGTCGTAGAAGGGCAGGTTGTATCCCTCATAGGGCCAATGCGGACCCTCCTCGAAGGTCCAGTAGGCCGGCCCCTTGCTCCCGTTTCTTGAGCAGCGGATGATCCGGCATTTCGGGTCGTAGTTGGGTGCCTCCGGATCCTCACCGAGGAACAGCCCGGCGAAGCGCTGGGCCCGCTCGATGTTGGCTCCGTTGGTCGGATCGGCCATGCAGAGCATGTAGAACAGGTAGTTGCCTTCGCCCTGATGGAACCAGTCGTAGCCCGGCTGGTACTCCCGCACCACCATGGGGTAGCCGTGTCCCGTGCCGTGCTGGCTCATCTGCTCATTGATGACGTCGAATTCCCGCTGGGCGTCGGACAGGAACCGGTCGCTGCCGCCGAGGAGGTAGAAGAGCGGCCAGTTGTGGAAGCTCTCGTAGCAGTCATCCAGCGCGTCGATGCTCTGGAAGTCGGGACTGGGGGGCCAGAGCAGGCACCCATCTGGATGGGTGTACCTCGCAAGTGCCTGCGGAGCGGCATCCTCGATTGCGGCGAAGAGCTTGCGCTGAAGCAGGGCCCACTTCGGTGGTGTCTGGGCCGATTCGCGCGCCTCTAGGGAGACTGCCATGATCACTCTCCTTCCGTTTTGGACCGGTACCTCCACCGCGTGTGTTGGCGTAGTAGCACATCCACTCCGGGCTTGCCGCGCGCAATTCGAGTTGCTCGTCGGCGTCCATTAAGCGAGCCATCGCGCGGTGCCAATGGCGTAATACTTGTGTACGAAAGGGGGTGCCGGGCGCGAGGCGTACCAGATGCGGAGGGAGCCGTCGTCGAGGCGCAGTATCGATTGGCTGGTCGTGTAGTGGGATTCCCAGGCGCGCGACGGATCGGGAGCGAAAACGGGGTTGTCGGGGTCCTTTTGCCAACGCAAGCCGTCTTCGCTGTAGGCGCAGCCAATAGCGGTTTTCATTTCCGCGCTGCCGTGCTGGCTGTAGCTGCCGTACCACATCCAGTACTGGCCGCCGATGGCGACGACCGTGGGATAGACGAGGCGGTCGTGTTCCCAGGATTGGTCGAGCGTCAGGACCGGGTCGGCCGCGACCTGCCAGTTGTACCCGTCGGCGCTTTGGGCATAGCGTATGCTCCAAGGCAGAGCCTGGACGTCGGTGTACCAGAGTTTGTAGTGGTCGGCTTCTTTGATAAGGGTCGGTGCGTACGCGTGTTCGAGTTGTGGAGCCGATGGCGCATCCCACTCGATGCCGTCGTCGCTGGCGGTTTCGTGCAGGGTGTGCAGCCGGTCGCCGGAGGGGAAGTTGCAGGAGGAAAACCACAGACGCAGGCGGCCTTGCTCCCTGCACACCGAGCCGTCGGGGTGGCGGAGGAGCGTCGGGGTTAGAATCGAGCGCGTGCCCGTGAAGCGGCACACCGGCGAGCGCGGATCTTTGGTAAAGCGGATGCCGTCGGTGGAAGTAGCTAAGCCCAAGGTGAAGGCGCGATTGTCCACGCGGTCGCGGTCGTTGACATTGTGGCGCGATCCGCTGTACCACATCGAGTACACCCCATCCTCGTAGGCGACGCAGGGGGCGAAAAGGTGCATGTCGTCGAAGGCTCCCTCAGAACCTAGGGCGATGCAGGGGCCTTCGTCGCGCTGCCAGTTCTGGATCATGCTTTCTCCTGTGTATGACGCCCCTCCATAAAACTCGCAGTTGACCGGAACCAAATGTAGCTTAGCTTGGTTCGCTCAGTGCCTCGGGCGTCGGCGTTCCAGTCCTCGCTTCGGCACCATTCTAATCCAATAGTTCGTCCCTCACAAGATGACGAATATACAAAACCACGACCTCCGCCCCGACGAGATCGGGGATCCGCAATATACACTCGAAGGATGGCTTGCGAAGATCGAATGACGACCGCTTTTCCCATCACCCAACCGCCTGGATTCCACTGGTTCAGCTACTACGACAAGTTCCAGTTCGACCCGACTGACCGCTACGCCCTCGGCATGCGCGTAGACTTTGAGCATCGCCTACCGACTGCGGAAGATGTGGTTGCCCTCGGTATGATCGACCTCGCCGATGGCAACCGGTGGATCGATCTCGGCCAGTCGCGCGCTTGGTGCTGGCAGCAGGGTTGTATGCTCCAGTGGCGTCCCGGCTCGGATCGCGAGGTAGTGTGGAACGACCGCGACGGAGACGGGTACGTCAGTCGCGTCCTCGATGTAGAGACGCGAAAGATGCGAACTTTGCCGCGCCCGATCGGCACGCTCAGCCCCGACGGAAAGCTCGCCCTCTGCGAAGATTACAGTCGCATCTGGAACTTCCGCGCCGGCTATGGATATGCGGGAGTCCCCGACAGGTTCAAAGAAGAACTCGCCCCAGAGGAGATAGGCGTTTGGCGCATGGATCTCGACACTGGGGATGTTCAGCAACTGATTTCACTCGCCGAGTTCGTGCGCATCCCGTACCCCGGTCAGACGCCGGAGGACAACCACTACGTCAATCATCTGTCGTGGAACCCCAGCGGCGAGCGGTTCCTCATGTTCAACCGCTGGGCGGGAGGAGGCCAGCCGACGCGCGTCTTCACCATGGCCGCCGACGGCAGCGATCTGAGACTTCTGTCGGGCCATGGCGCGTCACATTGGACCTGGCGCGATTCCGATTGCGCGCTCATTTGGGGCGAGGGCGCATACAAGCTCTACCGCGATGATGACTCTGGCGAGGCGTGTGAAGTTCTGTGGGAACACGTGAATGGACACCAGAGTTATGTGCCTGGGACCGACAACGAATGGTTGCTGACCGACACGTATCCCGCCAACGACCAGCAGGAACTCTGCCTCTACCACATCCCGTGCAAAAAGAAGGTCAGCCTTGGGTTCTTAGATTCGCCTTCTGCGTATCGAGGTGAGTGGCGCTGTGATCTCCACCCGCGGCTGAGCCGCAGCGGCACGAAGGTGGTGATCGATTCGCCGCATCAAGGAAACGGCCGCCAGATGTATCTCGTCGAGATCGAGGATATCTTAGCTCAGGGACGGGCCTGACCGCACTGTCTTACTTGGCCAATCCCCGCTTGACCTTCCGCTCAAACTCGCGCATCTCATCCACCCCGTCTAACACGCCGATTTCCATGTTGAACTCGCGTACCTCGCCCGGCTCGATGTACTGCAAGGTTCCGTGCTTGCGGTTCCAAGCGCGGCCGAGCACCGAGCAGTTGCCCGGCTCAATGCCGGTGACGTAGGTGCCCTTGTGGAAGTGCT
>VXZF01000076.1 GCA_009845645.1 Gemmatimonadota bacterium
CTGGCGTATAAGTGGCTGATGTACGATCCGATAGTACACGTGCCGCTGATTGTGCGCGACAGCCGTCGAACGCAAAAGGGCGATGCGGTCGGCGACTTGGTCTCGCTGATGGACTTAGGGCCGACGATCCTAGAAGCGGCGGGCGTGGAGGTGCCCAGCTATCTGGAGGGTCGTTCGCTGCGGCCGTACTTGGAGGGGGACGCGGATTGCGCGCCGCGCGAGTGGGTGTTCTGCGAGGACAACTATCAGGTGATGATGCGCGGCCAGCGGCACAAGATGGTCTATTACATCGGCCAAGATCAGGGCGAGCTATACGACTTGGAGCAGGACCCGCACGAGCTGTGGAATCTCTGGGGCCGCCCTGAACATCGAGAACTGCAAAACGAGCTTACGGCCCGTCTGTTGCGCTGGCTGGCCGCGAGCACGTACTACAATGCGGGCTACCGCCGCCAGCGCAGCCGGCAGTACGCAATGCGCTGGCCGCAGCCAGACGACGCGTTTTTACACGGGGCACGGGCACGGTCGGTGCCGCGCTCGTTTGATCTCTAAGATTCGGCTAAGAAATTGGCGAGAAGATCGACGGCGGCCTCTCGATCTATTTTGCCGGTGTTGATCGTCAGGTCGTAGAGCAGGGGGTCGTTCCAGTCGGCTCGGTGGAAGTTGCGCAGGTAACTCTGCCGCCATTGGTCGTGTTGTTCGATGAGTTTCTGCGCTTGCTCGCGGTCCACGTCGCGGTTTTGCATCAATCGCTCAATCCGCGTTTCGAGCGGGGCGATGATTTTGACGTGACAGGCATTGGGGAAATCGGCGAGGACGACTTGGCTGGCCCGGCCGACGACGACGGCTTTGCCGCTTTGGCCGAAATCCTGCACGAGGGTCGTGATGAGTAGCTGGTACGTGCCGCGGTCGAGGTACGTCGCTTCGCTAACATCGTGCTCGCGCATGTGGGGGAACTCGAGCCCAAACTCGGGCGCGTACGCGGCCGCCGATAAGGGAAAAGTCCCCGGAGCGACTTCGGGCACGAGCAATTTCTTGAGGAAGAACCTGAGCCGGCCCTCCCCCTTTTCATCGTAGCGCTCAACCTCTTCAACCGAAGTATCGGTAATGCTGGCGATCTCTTCGACGAGGCGGCGGTCGATAAATTCGTAGTCTAGCTTGGCGGCCAACTGCTCGGCGATCCAGTCGCCAAAGCTGCCGAGCTGACGGGCAACCGTGATGACATTCATGGCGAGTCTCTTAGGTTGGAAGTGCTCAGGT
This sequence comes from Gemmatimonadota bacterium, assembly GCA_009845645.1. Lineage (GTDB taxonomy): Bacteria > Latescibacterota > UBA2968 > UBA8231 > UBA8231. Next base: position 1,258 of record VXZF01000076.1, read on the forward strand.
ACCAGCTTGTACTCATTTGTAAAGAGTATAAAAGGCGGATATTTGTCGTGTCAACGTTTTTCGGGCCGGTTCAACTGCGGCCCCAAACGGATGGAATGGGTTTTGACGAGGCAGTAGATTGGGTCGCCGATGCCGAGCTGCATTTCCTCGATGGCTTCTGAGGTCGTCTTGGCGGCCAGCCGCCGCCCGACATCCACGTAGATTAGCTGTTTCCCCCCCACATCGGCAATTGCGCTGATGGTCCCCTGCAACGCGTTGCGCACGCTCAGCCCTGTGGGGCGCTGGCGAGCGAGGACGATGTCGTCGGCGCGGATGCCGATGAAGAGGCGGCTGCCGACAGGTTGATCGCAGTAGGGAATTTTTAGCTGCTGACCGTGGCACAGGACCTCGCAGACGCCCCGCTCCGCGTCGGTGGCTGCGATTTCCACGTCGAGGACGTTTTCAAAGCCGTGCTCTTCGACTAGCGGCAGGACTTGAGGATGAGCGGCGATGGTGAAAAAATCGCCGTGTGCAATGACTTGGCCGCGGTCGAGGACTACTACTTGGCTGGTGAGTTCGAGAATTTCGGCGACCGAGTGGCTGACGTAGAGAATGGGAATTTGGAGGGCGTCGCGGACATGGCACAAGTAGGGGATGATGCGGTTTTTGAGGCCCTGATCGAGCGAAGTCAGCGGCTCGTCCATCAGCAGGAGGCGCGGGGAAGTGAGCAGGGCGCGGCCCAAGGCGACGCGCTGGCGCTCGCCGCCGGACAGGTGCCCCGGTCGGCGCTTGAGCAGGGGGCCGATTTCGAGCAGATCGACGATCTGGTCCAAGGCAAAGCGGCGCGCTGCCGCTGGCAGCAGGTTGCGACCGTAGCACAGGTTTTCCTTGGTGCTCAGGTGTGGGAAGAGTAAGTCGTCTTGAAATACGTAGCCGATGCGGCGATGCTCGGGTGGTAGGTCGATGTGCTGGGCCGAGGAGAAGAGGGTTTGGCCGTCCAAGGATATTTCGCCAGCGTCCGGCTGCACTAGCCCGGCGACCACGTTGAGCAGCGAGGTCTTGCCCGCGCCCGATGGCCCGTAGATGGCAGTGACGGCGTGGCGGCATTCGATATCGATGTCGAGTGCGAAGGGGCCTAGTTGACGTTGGGCGCGGAGGCGGAGCATTGCTAAGTCGAGCGCAGGCGACGGGCGGACCACTCGCTGGCCACGAGGGCCAATAGCGAAAGCGCGACCGAGATCACAATCAGTCCGACGACGCGGCTTTCCCCGTCCGGTTGGTTGAGATACGTGTAAATGGCCGAGGGAATGGTGCGGGTCTGCCCGGCGATGTTGGCCGCAAAGGTGATGGTCGCGCCGAACTCGCCCAAGGAGCGGGCAAAGCTCAATAGCGAGCCGACCAGCAGGCCGGGAGCGGCGAGGCGCAAGGTCACGGTCAGAAAGGTGCGCACCGGACCTGCCCCAAGGGTGCGGGCGACTCGCTCTAGGCGCGGGTCCACGCTTTCAATGCCGAGGCGCACGGAGCGCAGCATCAGGGGAAAGCCGACTACGGCCGAGGCCAGCACCGCGCCCTTCCAGTCGAAGGCCAACTGGAGGTCGAAGACTGCGAGCACCGGGCCGAAGAGACCGCGGCGGCCAAAGAGCAACAGGAGCAGATAGCCGGTGACCACCGGCGGCAGGACCAGCGGCAGGTGACAGAGGCCGTCGAGTGCGATCTTGAGCGGAAACTCCCGCCGGGCCAGCAGCCAGCCCAGCAACACGGCTGGCAAAAGGCTCAGCAGCACGCAGCAAAAGGCCACGCGCAGCGAGAGCAACAGGACCTGCACTTCCTCAGCGCTGAACACGTTGGTCGCCCAAAAAGGTAAAGCCGTGTTTGCGGAAGATGACGGTGGCCGTCTCTGAACTAAAAAATGCTAACAAATTGCGGGTCTGCGCGTTGGCGCGGCCCTTGACGATGGCCGCTGGATAGACGATGGGGCGGTGCAGTGAGTCTGGCACGGTCGCTAGGGTTACTACGCGGTCGCTTTGGGCCGCATCCGTGGCGTACACCAAACCCGCGGCGCACTCTCCGCGCTCGACGTACACTAGGGCGGCGCGGACGTCGGGCGCGGGTGCGATGCGGTTTTTGAGCGCCGACCACCAGCCCAATTTTCCTAGGGTTTGGCGGGCGTACTGGCCGGCCGGGACGTGATCGGGGTCGCCGAGGGCCAAGCGGCCAGCGAAGGCACTGGCAAAGTCGAAGTCCCTTGCCCAGCGGACGGCGAAAGGCTCTTTCCTCGGTGCAATGACCACGAGGGCGTTGCCGAGGAGATCGACGCGGGTGTCTTGCTCGATGTGCTGGCGCGTTTGGAGATAGTTCATCCACTCGGCATTGGCGGAAAAGTAAATGTCGGCTGGCGCACCGGCGGCAATTTGTTTGGCCAAGGTCGAAGAGCTGGCAACGGACAGGTGCATCCCCTTGTAGTGAGTGGCTAGCTCTGAGAGTGCGGAACTTAGGCTAGCGGCGGCGAACACGCTTTGGGCTGCTACTAGCGTAGGGTAGAGCAAGAGCAGTAGGATGCTAATTGTGCGCGGGGTCATGGTGCCAAAATTCGGTCAGCGACTGGGCGATGTGAGCTGGGTTGCGGACGGAATGCACGGGGTGCCAAGAGGGGGGAAAGAGTTGGCGGTAGCGGCTTTGTGCAAAGCGGCGATCGACGAGGAGGATCGCGCCGCGGTCGCTCGCGGTGCGGATGACGCGGCCGGCGGCCTGCAACACGCGGTTCATGCCTGGATAGACATAGGCGTAGGCAAAGCCGGAAATATCGCGCTCGTCGAAATAGTGGCGGATCAGGTCGCGTTCTAGGCACAGTTGCGGCAGACCAACGCCGACTACTACTGCACCGACCAGCCGCTCGCCGACTAAATCGATTCCCTCGCCGAAGACGCCGCCCATTACTGCGAAACCCACTGTGTACTGTTCGGGCTGCAATGAGTCCGCGTCGAATGCGGAGAGAAACTCTTCTCGCTGGCGGTCGGACATGCCGCTTTCTTGGACGAGAAGATCGATGTCCGGGTGTGCCTCGGCAAAGCGCGTCGCCACCTCCTCCATGTATTTGTACGAAGGGAAAAAGGCGAGGTAGTTGCCCGCGCGCTGGCTGACGAGGGCGGCGATGGATTCAGCGATGTCGTCGTAGCTCTCGCCGCGCTTTTTGTACGTCGTCTCAATGTGGTCGGCCAGCAGCAGGCGCAGGTGCTCGGGAGGGAAGGGCGAACCAAGGCTCAACAAGGTATCGCCTTCCTCGCCGCCGAGTAGGTCGCGGAAGTACGCCAGCGGCGAGAGTGTGGCCGAGAAGAATACGGCCGCGCAGCCGCGTTCTAGGGCTTGGCGGATATTGTGCGCTGGGTCGAGGCAGAACAGCCGGAAGCGAATATCCCGCCCCTGTTTTTCGGTGTATGTGGTGTAGTGCTCGTCGAAAAGCTCGCCGATGCGCTCAAAGTCCAGCACCCGGAAGTAGCATTCGATCAATTCGTCCCAAAAGGGCAAGGCCGCGCCTTGCTCTAGAACCTTCTCGGCGGCGCGGAGGACGTTGTGGACCAGCGCCATCAGGTCCGTCGATAGCTGCGGGCTGATCCAGCACTCGCCGTCGCCTTCCTGTTCGACCTTCTTGCCGAGCTTGGCAAAGTAGCGGTTGAGGGCGTCGAGCTGTTGGCTCAAATCGGGATGCGTCTTGCCGACTAAGCGCTTTAGCCCAGAGATCTCGGACTTG
>VXZF01000763.1 GCA_009845645.1 Gemmatimonadota bacterium
GGCGTTGACCAACACGGCTTGGGCCGCGACTTGGCCGCCTTGAGCGGCCTGCCCCTCAGCGAAGTGGATCGCTGGATCGAACACGAGGCTGGCCAGTCTTTGATTGCCCTCGTGCAGACGCAGGGCATAGAGGCTCTGCGCCAATTAGAAGACCGCTTTCTCGCCCAAGCACTGGCCGCTCGTCCGCCCGGCATTATCGTCTTAGGCGATGGGGCGCTGATCAAAGAGGCCAACCTGCGACAGGTGTTGGACAAAGCGACGCTGGTGTATCTCAAATTGTCGCTGGCTAGCACCTATTGGAAGCTGCGCCACCAAGCCGTAGGGCTGCATCCACTGCTGATGCAACCGCCCGAAAGTACGGCGGAACTCAGGCCGTTGTTGGCCGAGCGCCAAGGCGGCTTTGACCAAGCCCATGTAACGTTGGACATGGACGAGATGACGCCAGAGGCGGCGTTGCGCCACCTGTTGGATAAGCTACCCCAATGGGGGACAGCGCGGCCCGTATCTTAGGTTTGCTCTACCCGGCCTCCGGCGATACTTTTTTGATTGAACTCGCCCTTGATCTCATCATCTCAGGAGACTTGTCATGTTAGACCCTCAGTACCTCCTCGGCGACGAGGAGATGCAGCAGTTTATAGCCGAGGGCTATCTCGCGCTCAAATCCTCGCTTCCTGCCTCCCTCCACCAAGACATCTACCAGCGCACCGAAGAGGTCTTTGCCAAGGAGGGCAATCCCGGCAACAACGTTCTGCCCCGTATCCCGGCGTTGCAGCAGGTCTTTGACGATCCGGTCGTGCGCGGTGCCCTCACTTCGGTGGTAGGGGAGGATTACGTCATGCACGCCCACCGCCACTGCCATATCAATCGGGCTGGCAGCGAGGGCGGTGGCTGGCACAAGGACAGCTACTGGGGCTATCACAAGGTGCGCTATCACCGCAATCGCTGGGTGATGATCTTCTACTACCCACAAGATGTCACCTTGGAAAACGGCCCCACCGCAGTCATGCCCGGCACGCACTACTACAACGGTCGCGCAGACGACGAGCAGGACGAGCGGCACTTGCCGGTCCTCGGCGAGGCTGGCACCTGTACCTTGGTGCATTTTGACTTGTGGCACCGAGCCATGCCCAATAGCACGGACGCCAATCGCTACATGATGAAGTTCCAATTTACCCGCCTCAGCGAGCCGAGCCGGCCGAGTTGGAACATCCAAGCTCCAGGGTGGCCGGCCAATGGCTCGGAACCCTCTAGCAAGCATCGAGTCGTGTGGTCGCGGATATGGGATTGGCACGCGGGAGCCCAAAGTCGCGCCGAGGTCAATGGGCAGATTGAGCAACTAAGCGAGTCTCTTAATGGGACGTTGGAACAACGCCTATCAGCGACTGACGCTCTCGGCGCGTTGGGAGAAAAGGCTGCGCCGGCGCTGGATGCGCTGCTCGGTGTGCTAGGTGATGAAGCCGAGCCGGTGCGCCTCAACGCGGCGTATGCGCTGGGTGCAGTGGGTGCGGCAGCAGTAGGCCCGTTGATTACAGCCCTCGACGATGAGGGGGAACACGTGCGGGAACACGCGGCGTATGCGCTTGGTGCAGTGGGGGAGGAAGCTGTGGACGCCTTGGTTTCGGCTCTCGGCGATGAGCACGCTCACGTGCGGGGTTTTGCCGCGTACGCGCTGGGCGACATGGGGGCAAGCGCTGGAACCAACGCCGTGGATGCCCTGTGTAAGCTGGCTGACGATCCGGATGCATGGGTGCGACGCAATGTGGCCGAGGCCCTCGGAACCATTGAGTTGAATCCAGACGCGTCTGTGCCCGCGTTGGCTGCGCTGCTGACGGACGAGGACGAGCAGGTGCGTTTCAATGCCGCGTACGCGCTGGCCCACTTTGGCCCGGCGGCCGCGGCGGCCACAGATGCGTTGGCCGCGGCCCTCAGCGACGAGAATCGCTACGTCCAAGGGCACAGTACGGCGGCCTTGCAACAGATTGGCACGCCCGAGGCCCAAGGCGTATTGCTGCACCATTTGACCGCGGCGCGCTGGTGCCCCATAACGACCAAGGAGACTACGTTCTGAGCAAATCACGCGTGAAGGCTAAGGTTCACCAATATATCGGCGAGCATCGAGAAGAGTTGCTCGGCAGCGTGCAGACGCTCGTGCGCGTGGATACTACCAATCCGCCGGGGCGAAACTACCGAGCGATGACCGACGCGCTCTTGGGACGCTGTCAGGATTTGGACATGCAGGCCAAAGTCCACCGCGTCCCAGACCAAGAGGTGCGCCGCGTGCTCGGCTCGGACGAGTTCCCGCGCTACAACCTGATTGCTCGGTGGGATGTCGGTCGGCCGCAGACGGTACACTTCAACGCCCACTACGACGTGGTGCCTTGTTCCGGACAGTGGAGATTCGGCGACCCTTTTGAGCCGGGGCTGGCTGGCGATGCGCTCTACGGCCGCGGCTCTGGGGATATGAAAGGGGCAATCGCCGCGTTGCTGATGGCCGTGGAGGCGCTCAAGGAAGCGGGTGCTGAGCCGGCTTTTAACATCGAGTGTTCGTTCACCGCCGACGAGGAGACCGGCGGTCAATTGGGCGCGGGATGGATTGTAAACAAAGGGCTAGTGAACGCCGATTTCGCAGTCGTCTGCGAGGGGGCGGCCGGGACGCAGGTCGGCTGCGGCCACAACGGCGTGCTCTGGTTAGAGGTCGAACTGACGGGCAAGGCGGCCCATGCTTCTAGCCCAGAACAGGGGGTCAATGCCTTTGAAGCCATGGCCAGCGTAGCGCAGAAGTTGCAAGCCTACAAGCGGAAACTGAATGCGCCCCAGCGCTGCTACGAGGATTTCGACGGTCGGTCGCGCAACCCCACGCTCAATATCGGCGGCACGTTCTCGGGTGGGGAGGGCGACAAGATCAACACCGTGCCCGCCCGCGCCCGCTTTTCGCTGGACCGCCGATTAGTGCCCGGCGAACAGATCGCAATGGTCGAGCGCGAGTTGCGACGCGCTATAGAGCGGGCTGCTGAGCCACCCTGCCGAGTGGCAGTGCCTTTGCGGATTGAACCCTGCGTCGTCGATGCCGAGCACGCGCTGCCCCAAGCCTTTGCCCAGGCCGTGCAAGCCGTGCGCCGCCGCACCGCTAGTTACCGGCTTAGCTCTGGATTTACGGACTTGCACTACTTTGCGGTTGACGGTGGCCTGCCCGGAATTGGTTATGGCGTAAAGGGCGAGCGAGCGCACGGAGTAGATGAGCGCGTGCGGGTGCGCGACTTGGCGTTGACAGCGCGCACGTACGCCGAGTTTATGTTGCGCGGTTTGGAGGCCCATTGAGCGAAAACCTGCGACGCTTCCTGTGGACGGCGTACGACCGCTTGGGCGGGTTGGTGGGCTACAACTTGCTGTGGAGCGCGTTGAGCCTGCCTTGGATCGCAGGGGCGTACGCGCTTTTGCAAGTAGGGTTTGGGTTGGGTGGCGTGGGTCTGGTGGGAGCTGCGGTCTTAGCCGGTACCCTGCTGTTGAGCTCACCGGCCACGGCCATGCTCTTTGCCGCTGGGGCCGCTTGGGCGCGGGGTAGGGACTTTGGTCTGCGGGAGTTCTGGGCGGCTGGTCGCGCGTTTTTTTGGCGCGCCTTCGCGTTGGGGTTGTTGATGGTCGCTGCTGTCGCGCTGGTGCTGGCCAACGTGGTTTTTTACCAGCGGCTTGGCGGCTGGCTGGGGGTGTTTTTGGGCGGACTGATGGTCTGGTTCCTACTGCTGGTGGGCATGGTGGCGGTGTATGTTTTTCCGGTGCTGGTCACTCAGGAGGGGTCGGTGTGGTCCACGCTGCGCTACAGTTTTCTCCTGTCGGTTGATAATGTAAAGCTCTCGCTGGTTTTTCTGCTGACAGCAGGCTTGGCTTTGGGCCTTGGCGTCGCTTCTGGCTTGGGGTTGTTCTGCGGTGGCTTGGCGGCTTGGGCTTTGTGGATCAGCGTCGGCTTTCGCGCACTTTTGCCCAAGTACACGGGCCAACCGCTGCCCAGCGAAGCTCCGCGTCGGCTGCGCGAACTGATCCGCCCCTGGGAGGCTTGAGCATTGGACTTGCCCAAACTGGTAACGGGACGAGAAATGGCCGCAGTCGATCAGCGCACGATCGAAGAGGTGGGTATTTCTAGCGCCGAACTTATAGAGCGGGCGGGTGCAGAGGTGATTGCGGCCATTGCGGCGCGCTGGGATGGCTTGGCCGGTTTGCAGGCCGTAGTCCTGTGCGGCAAGGGCAACAATGGTGGTGATGGATTTGCTGTAGCTCGGCTCTTGTGCGCTGGTGGTGGCTCGGCGCGCGTCTTCCTCGCGGCAGACCGTGCGGACGTGCAAGGAGCTGCGGCCGAGCACTTGCGGCGTTGCGAACAGGAAGGCGAGGCCGTCGAAGTTCTCGGCGAGGACTTGGCCCCGCTCGACGCAGCGATCCAGAAAGCCGACTTGGTGATTGACGCGCTTTTGGGGACTGGATTGCGCGGAGCTCCCCGTCCCGCCATGGCGCGCGTCATCGAGCGCATTGCCCATTGCGAAAGGCCGGTAGTGGCCGTGGATATTCCCTCGGGGGTCGAGGCCGACACCGGGCAGGTCCACGGCGCGGCCGCTCAAGCGGTGCTGACAGTGACTTTTGGATTGGTCAAAGTCGGGCAGCTATTCTATCCCGGCCGGTCGCATTGCGGTGCGCTGCACTTGGCCAATATCGGCTTCCCCGAGCCCATTTTGCGTGATGCGGCTGCCCAAGCTCTGTTGCTTTCCGCCGAGGGGCTGGGGTCGCTGGTACCGCGCTGCGGTGGCGACGAGCACAAGGGAAGCTGTGGGACGGTGGCCGTGGTCGCAGGTTCGGTGGGCATGACTGGGGCGGCCGCGCTGACCGCGGATGCCGCGCTCAGGAGCGGGGCCGGCCGCGTCCATCTAGGGGTGCCCGCAAGTCTCAACGACATTCTCGAGGTCAAGCTCTCAGAGGTGATGACTCGGCCGTTGCC
>VXZF01000202.1 GCA_009845645.1 Gemmatimonadota bacterium
TGCAAGAACGAGAGGGGATGGGCTAGTCCCATCCCCTCTTCTTCTTGGAGGTGCCGTTATGAAAAAATTGCAGCGCACGACTCGACTGAGCGGTTCGGCTGAGTTCACCGTCGAAGCCTCGCCGAAGACGACGTGGCTCATCGCGGCCCTGTTGGCTTTGCTCGGCGTCCAGCCAAGCGCGGCTTTGATCGTCTATCGCATCGGCGGCGAGAGTCTGCCGCCTCCGGTCGAGGTGGAGGCCGGTGCCGAGTTTCGCCAGTTGAGCTGGGCCGACTTAGACAAGAATCTCGGCGGTGAGAGCTTTGGGCTCGCGCTCACCGAGCAGATCACGCCGTTTTTCTACAACGAGAGCGATAATATGGCGACGACCCTGAGCGGGGTCAGCGGCAATTTTCAGCACGGTGCTTACAATGGTTTTGAAGATGTCGGCGACGAACTGAGCTTGGTGATCGACGGGGACCCGGAGACGTTTTTCTTGGAGACCCGTCCGCGGGAACACGCCCATACCTTCCGCGGCACGGCTCTTTTCTTTGATCTCGGTGGCGACTTTGCGACGCGGTTGGTCCGCTTCGTCCCAAAGGTGGGCAGCGAGCGCTCAGTCGCCCACGTCATCGTCGCCGCGCAGACCGATGCCGGGGGCGGCGTTGATCAGATTGAATTCGTTGGAGCGAGTGCGCTCAGTCGGTCGCTGAGAGAGGCCGACAGCAAGAAGGGCATTGAGCTAAAGGTGGTCGCGGAAATCTTGGAAAACAAAAATCCGCAACTCGACATCGAGCTAGACGGAACGCCGATCCGCTATTTGATGATTCACGTGATGCCACAAGATAAGATATGGGATTTGGCTGAGTTGGAGGTGTACGGCGGCGGTTTCCAAGGCTCGGCCTCGTACCAGTCCAATGTTCTCGATATAGGCGAATTCGCCAATTTGGGCTGGGTGCGCTGGGGAGGGCGGCAGGACGAAGGGGCGCAAGTGGAGATCCGCTCTCGCGCCGGCGGCGACGAGACGCCGCTCGTGTACTGGCGCAATACCTTCCGCGGCGACGAACAGGTGCCCTTTGGCGAGGACGGCAAGCTGCTGACCCGCAAAACCTATGGCCGCTTGGGGCCGATCATGCGCGGGGCCATCACCGACGACACCGCCCAGTGGGAGCTGTGGTCGTCGCCGTACGAATTCGCCGACAGCGCGGGCGTGGCGCTGCGGGCGACGCGCTCCCACCGCTACGTGCAGTTCAGGATAGCATTTAGTTCCTTCGGCCAAGCCGGCGGACAGCTCGGCTATCTCGAATTCGCCGTTTCCCCACGCTTGGTGACCGGCTTAGTGGGCGAGATCGATCCTTGGCAAGCGGCAGTGGCTGAGGAACGCACGTTTACCTATGCATTGCGCCCGACGATTGAACCCGACGACCAAGGATTTGACGGTTTGGACCTGCGCTTGGTCGGCGGCCGGATCGTCGGCGTGGAGGCTGTGCGCCTCAGCGGTGAGCCCGTGGCGGATTTCAGCGCCGTGGCCGAGGAGGACGGCGTAGTTCTGGGTTTCCCACGGCTGGATGTCGGGCGCAGTGGCGAGCTACTCGAAGTGGATGTGCGCGCGGAAATCTTCCGCTTTGGCGCAATTTTTGAAGGCCGGGTGATCGACAGCACCGCGCCGGGGGAGATCGGGCAGATCGTGGCCGCTGGCGAGGCCAACGAGCTGGTAGATGGCAACCAACTTTTGGTGCAGGCGATGACCCTAGATGATAAGGTCTTAGGAACTGTCTCGCTGAGCACCGAGGCGTTTACGCCCAACGGCGACCAGATCAACGACCAAGTGGAGATTGCCTACGAACTGCTCAAAGTGACCGAGCCGGTGCCGGTGGAGGTGCTGGTGCGGGATTTGAGCGGTCGCTTGGTGCGGCGCGTGTACGCAGACGTTGATGTCGCAGGCCGACATCCGCATCAATGGGACGGGCGAGACGAGGCCGGCCAGCAGGTGGCCCCCGGTCTGTACATCTGCCAGGTCGAGGTCGAGAGCGGTGGGCAGCGCCAAGTGCAAATGCGGCCCATTGCCGTCGCCTATTGAGGAGCAGGGGCCATGATGAATGCTGCGTTGTTGCTGAGTGTGTTGGGCGTTGTCGCCGCCTGGGGACAGGGCCATACCATCGCCGGGAACAAGGTCGTCGTCGATCGGCAGACGCACTGGCAGCAGTGGACTTTTCCCGGCGGCACGCTCGACATCGACGAAACCGGGGCCGTGCGTCCTCACTTCGTGCCCAAGAACATACTAGCAACGTCAGACATCGCGGCGTTTATCAAGCGCGGCACGGGTTCAGAGGACGCGACCCTGCGCGACGCCCTCACTGCGGGCACTCGGGCTGCGGATCTGGCCCACCTTTTAGACGGGGACTTGAGCACCTATTGGGAACCCGATCCGGCAAGTCCATTGCGCCAATGGTGGTTTGAGGTCGATTTGGGGCGGCTGGTGGCGGCCACCCATATCCGGCTTACATTCGTCGGCGAGGAGCTAGGCGACCCCTTCCTGCAATTCGTGGTCTTGACCTCGGATGGAGCCGAGGTTACCAAAGGTCAGCGCAGATTCAATCAAGTCTTTCGCACCTTGAAGTCTAACAAGGACCAGCGAGAATTTGAAATCGAGTTGAGTCCCACTCGCCTTGACCGAGAGGGGCGCATGGTGAGCGACTACATCCGCTTCGTGCGCCTGACGATTACCGACACGGATAGCACGCGAGCCGCTGAGGTGTCGGCTGAACAATACGACCAGCTAGCGGCTGCGGATCAAGGCGCAGTGGATTTTTATAAAAAGGCTGGCGCGGGCCAAGTGCAGGTGAGCGAGGCCACGTACGAGGCGGTTGACTCTGCGTTGCGCGGTGAGATCCGCCGCTACCGCCGCGAGCGGCCGCGGCTGGCCGAGTTAGAGGTCCAGACGCTCGGGGATAACATCTCGCTGGGCTTGGTGGAGCGCAGAGGCGTCGAACTGCTCACCTTCTTGGACAACGCGCCCGCGACGGCCTTCTTCGACGGCATCTTCGAGACGTCCTTGGCCTTTACCAGCACCGACGAGATACGGGAGTTATTCTTCGATTTAGGCTCTTCCTACTGGATCGACCGGCACCAGATTTACTACGACCGCCAGCGCAGCCGTTTCCCCAATTACGACTTGCAGACTTCGGACGGCTCGCTGGCTGCGGACGGCTCGTTGGTGTGGACGACGCAGGCATCGCATCGCAACCGCGCCACGTCTGGCCACTATACCGGAGACGTGTACGACGTGGATACGTTCGCGCCGACGCGGACGCGCTATGCGCGGATTCTGTTCTGGGGAGGTGGTCAGTTCAAGCCGCGCGAGGTGCAGTTCTACGGCGAGGGTTTCCAGCCGGAAGTCGAGTTGGTTTCGCCGCTCATCCGCTTGGGCGGCTCGAAAAACTTGGTCTCGGTTGAGTGGGATGGCGACACCGACTTGGGGACCTTTATCGAAATTCAGACGCGCACGGGTAGCGAGTTGGTCGAAGAGTATCGCTATTTCAACAGCGGCGGTGCCGAAGTGTCGGCCGAGGCATACGCCGGCTTGGGCTTTTTCAGTAAGGGGCCGGTTGACACGACGGAAGTCCCCGGGGGCGACTGGAGCGCGTGGAGCTTGCCCTACGAGGCGTCGGGTGCGGCGATCACTTCTCCGAGCCCGCGCCAATTTCTGGAGCTCAAGGCCCGCTTGGTCTCGGACGACCCACACCGCACGGCCGAGCTGCGCTCCATTCAGCTCAACTTCGTCGAGCCGCTGGCCAACCAGCTTTTGGGCGAGATCGAACCCGGTGTGGTAGGCGCATTGGGGAAGGAGCAGGAGATTTCGCTTTTCATCAAACCGAATTTCGCCCCCCAGAGCGCGGGGTTTGACGAGGTGCAGATAAGGGCACCGGATAACATGGCTCTGGAGTTCCGCGGCCTGCGGCTGGGGCGCGAAGCCCAATGGGACAGCGCGGAACTGGTGGCCTCAGCAGAAGTAGTGGCGACCGCCCCAGACTCTTTGTGGGTGCGGTTGAGCGAGGTCGTCGCCCCGTCGGCAGCCGATTTAATTGAGGTGCAATTTGCCACCGCTCTCTACTTGCCCGGTGCTGTGTTCAAGGCGTCGTTGGGGCATTCGGCCCTTGAGGATTCTTGGCAGCGAGTTGATCCAGCGGATGCAACGGAGTTGGCGACCGGGCAGGGGATGTTGTTGGTAGGCCCAGAAGGCGGCCGCCACGTGCTGGGCGACTTGAGCATTGGCAGTGGGGTTGCGACGCCGAATGGGGATGGGATCAACGACGAGTTGGCGTTCTCATTCGCGGTCACCAAACTGACCGGCACCCAGCCGCTCCACGTGCGGATTTACGATTTGGCCGGCCGACTGGTGCGGCACTGGCAGGAGACGCGGCCCTTGATCAGCGGTGAGTACGCCCTGCGCTGGTCGTGCGAGGATCAATCCGGCGCACTGGTCGCCCCCGGACTGTATCTGCTAGAGGTAGAAGTGGTGCCCAACGACGACTCGCGCGTGGAGCGCACCGCGCGGCACCGCCTCGTTCACGTGGTGTATTGAGGGAGGTTGCGATGTACTGGTTGCCGATCGCGCTGCTGTTGCTAGCGGCACTGCAAGGCACGGCCGAGACGCGGAGCATTGCCATCGGCGGCGCGAGCGGATCGTCTTGGCAAGACGGCGGCGGTCAGATACAGGCGATTTTCCCGACCGGAGCCAGAGCGGTCGAGAGCGGCAACACCCCGGGCGGCGTGATCGATTTCGATCCCGAGGGTCGGACGGGTTGGATTTTTCCGCAGAACATCGTCGAGGGCACCAATCTAGCGCTGGGCATACTCGGGCGGGGCGGCTCGGTCACCTCGCCGACGGTCCTCGAAGCGGGTATTGAGTCGCAGCTAGAGACGATGATCGACGGCGATGGCGAAACGGCCTTGGAGCGCAAGAACGTGGCCGTCATTCGCGGCATGGCCATGGAC
>VXZF01000209.1 GCA_009845645.1 Gemmatimonadota bacterium
TCGGCCAAGGCGTAGCGCGCCGGGTGATTCATTATCTGGCGCTCGTCCTCTGCTTGCGCCTTGAGCTGCTCCCAGACGGCGCGCGCCGTGGCGAAGGAGTGGTTGCCGTCGCCCATCGCGTAGATCAACGGCGGCTCGCCACACGCGAGGCGGGCGAGGTGCCCGGCGATTTCGTCGATCAACACCCCATCGTCGATGTACCATCCTCTAAGTCTGCCACCTCCCAGCATCAGCTCGAAATCGTAGGCCAGTTCCAAGTCTTTTTCACCAAGCGGCTCAATCACCGTCTGCTGCGGATCGTCGATCAGCACCATGATGTGCGGGATTTCCAGCGACGCCTTCTCCCGCACTTGGATCCTCGGGGGCAGCCGACTCTGATCCGTGCCCTCGGTCGTGCGAATCAGCTTCTGCGCTCCGTCGCGGTAGTCGTACTGTTCCAAATCCAAGGCGACGACCAGCCCCTTGCGCGGCGCAGCGCGTCCTACCTCGCGCTCTATCAGCATAAATCCGGGGCGCTGTTCCGCCAGTACGCCGCTTTTGAGATACGCCTGCATCCGTTGGTTAATGCCGACAATGGTCTGTTCGCGGCAAGTCTCCCCGAGATATGCTTCGGGAAAAATTAGCTGTAGCGTCGAAGGATCGTCCCCGACAATCCGCCGCACTTGCTCCCAGTATTCGGGCTGCGAGGTGTACTGATCACAGGCAATGACCGACCACGTTTCTAGGGGAATGTCTGCCCTCGGCAAGAGCAGAGACGGGACGTGCAGGGCGATCTCGGGATAGTGTAGCTGCATGGGCCGATTAACCGAGCAACGGTCTGACCCAAACCGGAAAAATCGGGAATATCTCCTCTGGAGCCGCTAGTTCGGCATGCCAGCGCTTCTCGTGCTCGAACATGAGCCAGCCGTCGTACCCGTGTCCCTTGAGCAGAGCTATCGCTTCTTCTAAGGGCAACTGGCCTGCGCCCGGCGGCACGTAGCGCCAACCATCCCTCATCGCTTGAGCGTGATCGGGATCATAGACCGCGTCTTTGACGTGGGTATAACCGATGCGCGGCCCCACCGCCTGATAGGTCTGCTCCGGCGACTCCTCGCCCACCCGCGCCGTATGGCCCATGTCCCAGAGCACGCCGAACGCCTCGTTGGGAATGCGGTCGAGCAGCAGCTTGCACTCCACCGACTTGATCCACTCGTCGTGGGTCTCAAAAAGCCACTTGAGCTCGCAGGCCCCATCCAATGCGAGGATCTGTTCCATCGTCTCCCGTCCGATGTCGGCTAGCTGCTCCTTGGAATAGGTCTGGGAGTCTCCGCCGCCAAAAACCCGGATGGAGCCGCAGCCCAACGCATTGGCCACTGGGATCGAGCGCCGCGCCTCCTCTACGTTCTCCTCTAACTTCTCCGGCACGCAGACCCGGATGCTGGAGCTGATCCCCGACACCTCCATGCCAGCATCTGCTAGCTGGCGTCGAGTCTGGGCAGCCCCGCTGGTGAAGGCCGGCAATTGGGTAATGTCCATCGTCTCCTGCAACCCGCGGAAATCGACGCCTTCGTACCCGTATTCGCGGCCCCGGCGGCAAATGGTATCCAAGTCCCACTCTGGACAGCCCAACGTCGTAAAGCTGATTTTCATGGCATCTCTCCGTATCCGTTTTCGTTCATGGCATCCCTAAAAAAGTCAAACATGTGCTGCTCCTGATCCGTTTTCCACCGCCCCAGCGACTCCGGCCGCACCACGATCCGGCCCAACTCAAATCCCAAAAACGCCTCCAGTTCCCGCAACACCTCCTCCTGCTTCAGCACAAAATCCTCGAACCGCACCAACATCCACTTCTTTGGTTTGGGCGTGGCCTTCATCAGCTCGTATTGGTACTTCCACGAAATGGCCCGCCGCCGCCGGACGTCGTCCGTGCGCTCGTACTCAACGCCGAAATCCCCTAGATCATCGGTCTTGTGGGCACCGATGATGCTGTCGCGCGGGTCGCGGATCCAGTGAATGTAGTGGATGTCGGGAAACATCCGCACAATCCACGGATAAATCAACGTCGTCTCCGGCAGCTTCCAACCCTTGTGCTCCGAGCGGTCGGCCGCAATGTCTCGCAGATATTCGCCGATCAAGTCCTCGAATTCCGGGTCGATTTTCCCGCTGTGCAAATCGTCGAAATCCCACTCCAAGCCTCCCTTCCACTTGACGTATTTGGCCATGACCCTACAGGCGTCGTAGAGGGCATGCGGCGGCACCTTATCGCCCGAGCGATTGAGCGTACTGCCCATAAAAACGCCGCTGGCATAGAGCGTGTGTGCTATGGCGCGCGTGCCCGAGTGACCGCGGCCGATGACGGTGATTATCGCCATATCTGTTCCTCAGAGTAGGGCATAAGAAAGAGCCGCCTAGACCCTAAAGTCGCCTGCGGTGGTTATATCGGCTGGATAGTATCGCCAAAGACCTTGACACAAAACAACGAGAGGCTATTGTTGTCAACATGAAGACGACGATCACACTTGATACGGAAGTAGAGCAGCGCCTGCGAGAGGCGATGCAACGACAAGGCAAGAGCCTCAAGGAAACCTTAAATGAGGCTTTGCGTCGTGGTTTGGGTCTGTCTCAGCAACAGTTTGAGGTCAAGTCGCGTCCCCTTCGCTTGCGTCCGGGACTGGACCCTGCTCGTCTGAGCGATCTGGACGACGATTTGGAGGTCGAAGAATTTCTCAGCAAGACCGCACGGCTAAATAAGCGCAAGGGATGATCATTCCCGACGTCAATCTGCTCCTATACGCGTATGACGAGGCGAGTCCATTTCATGCTCGTGCAAAGTCGTGGTGGAGTAATTGTCTTTCGGACCCGAGCCGGTCGGGCTTGTAGCCGCAGTGCTTTTCGCATTTATACGCATCGGCACCAATCCCAAGATATTTGAGGTACCTTTTTCGGTCGTAGAAGCCACTCATCACGTACAGGAATGGCTGAATGCTCCACCGACGGAATTTTTGGCCGTAGCACGCTCGGATGTCGATCAGGCTCTGGCATGGCTAACTGAAGCGGGTGCTGGCGGCAATCTTACTACGGATGCTCAGATTGCTGCCGTCGCCAAAAGGTGTGGGGCGCACGTACACACCGCCGATACCGATTTCTCGCGCTTTCAGGGTGTACGCTGTAAGAATCCCCTTCTATAACGTCGAAAAAACGCGCTCCTACAGGAACACGAAAGCACCGATGTGGGTTTGGTGTTTTCAACGGCCAATGTATCGGTCCTTCCCGAACAAAAGCTCGTTTTTTTACCTCTCTATGCGCTCTTTGGTCATAGCTAAGCCCTGCTGAGGGAGCGGCCAATGACGGTGATTATCGACATCAACACCTCTGCTTAGGGTAGAAAAAACGCTTGCGGCGGTTATATCGGCCGGCTAGTATCGCCAGAAACTTCTAAAGGAAAGGAACGCACCATGGCCGAGCAAACGCCGACCGTGCAACAGTTGTGTGATGCCGCCCAAGCAGGCGATCTAGCCCAAGTCGAGGAGATACTTGCCCAAAACGCTCTGCTCGCCCGCCAGCCCATCACCCAAAACGGCCAGTTGGCGATCCAGTTCGCCGCCCGCGAGGGGTACGCCGAGATAGTTGCCGCGCTCTTAGCTGCCGGGGCCGATCCCCGGCGCGGCGTGTACCCCAACCGCCGCGCCACCAGTGCTCTCGCCTACGCCCGCGCCCGCGGCTACTCCAAGATCGTGGCCCTGATCGAGGACTTCCTCGCTCGGCAACCAACTGCCGAGCCGGCCACCGGGCCGGGGCCAGCGCTTTTTGCGGCTGCCGCGGCCAACGACCTCGACCAAGCCCTCGCCCTACTGGCCGCCGATCCAACCCTCGCCGACCACCCGTCTCATCCGCTCACCGTCGCCGCCGAAAAGGGCTTTGCCGAGATGGTAGCCCTACTCCTCGACCACGGGGCTGACCCAGATGCCCCCGAAGATCTCGACCTCGGCGACGAAGGCATCTATAACAACGCCGGCATCCCGCTGTGGCGAGCCGCCAAAGGTAATCACTACGAGGTCTGCCAGCGGCTCTTGGCCGCCGGGGCCGATCCCAACGCCTACATCTTTGCTAGCGGTCCAGCCGCCGAACGTGCCATGGAAAACGACAACGACGCGATTCTCGACCTGATCTACAGCTATGGTGGCCACAGCTTTGCCGTCGCCGCCGCGCTCTGCGGACGCATGGCCGTGCCCGCCGAAGTCATGCACCTCAGGCCCGAGCTAGCCAGCGAAATCCTCTGGGGCGCGGCCCTCAGCGGCAACGTCGCCCTCGTGCGGCTGTGTTACCGTTACGATATGTCGGGCATGGATTCGTTCAGGACGCTTTATCAGCCGTTGCGCGGCCGGCGCGGACAGGCCATGCATCGCTACGCTAACGGCCAAGGCGACGAACACGCCGACAAAGTCGAAATCCTGCGCCTGATGCTCGCCCAAGAGGCCGACCCCAAGGCCACAGACGCCAAGAACATGACGCTCCTACATCGCTTGGCCGGTGAGACTTCGCACTGGGCCGACGAAGAGAAGCTCCCGTTCGCCGAATTGCTCCTAGACTATGGTGCCGACTTGGAAATCCGCGACGACGAACTCCAGTCCACGCCTCTGGGCTACGCCTGCCGCTACGGCTTGGCCAAGCTCGCCGCTTTGCTCTTGGAGCACGGGGCCTCGGTCGAGCCGCTGGCGGGTGCGCCATGGACGGCCCCGCTAGCTTGGGCCGAGCAACAGGGCCACGCCGAAATCGCCGCACTTTTGCAAAGCCGCGCCTGACGCTTAGCACCCTAGAAGGAGTTACCGGCCTATAACATCAATAGTAAACACTAACCTGCACCAACCCACTCTTCGCCGCTCCACCATACTCGCTCCGCAAGACCGCGCCGCTCGGCCTTTCCCCATAAGGCCAGTACGCGCTAGCCGCTAGCGTCAGCGCGTCGGAGAAAATCCACGTCACCG
>VXZF01000528.1 GCA_009845645.1 Gemmatimonadota bacterium
TGCACGTAGAGGCTGAGGAAGGGAACTGCCGCGCCGACCCCAAAGGCCAGCAGCAGGCCGATGCCGAGGGAGCGGAGGGTCAAGCCGCGCGCGATGGGGCTGTGTGTCGCGGCGGTCAACGGTTAGGGCTTGTCGCGGGCGGCGCGGACCTCGTCGATGGCCTTGCAGTGCCGCAGCCCCACGGATTTGCCCGGCGTTTGGTAGCCCTTCCAGGCGTAGGGGTCGATGCCGGCTACGGGCACGATGGTGCGCCGGTCGGCGCGCGCGGGCGACTCGCCTTCTTCGACGCGCCAGGGCAATAGGCTCCAGGCGTTGCAGTAGTGGTTGACTAAGACGCGGCGATAGGTGTCGCCGCGGTTTTTGTACGAGCGATGGAGGAGATAGCCGTTGAAGAACACGAGGGCACCGGCCTCCACTTCAACCGGGATCTCGACGCTCTCGTCAAAGCCGTAGCTCTCGGGCGCGAAGTCGAACTCGTCTGGGTTTTCGTGGGAACGCTGGGGGTAGAGGTACCCGGGCCGGTGCGATCCCGGAATGACGTACAGGCAGCCATTTTCCACGGTGGAGTCGTCCACGGCGATCCACGCGCCGATCAGCGAGCGATCTCGCGTGGGGATGTAGATCTCGTCTTGGTGCCAAGCCTGCCCCTGGAAGTTGGGCGGCTTGACGAAGTACATCGACTGCATGCACTTGACACTGCCGTCCCAAAAGGGCAGGTGCGCGGCGGTGATCTGGCTCAGGGCACCGCAGATTTTGGGGTGGCGGACGTACTTTTCGATGACCGGGCTGACGTAGTGGGGCTGGTGGATGCAGAGGATGCTCTCCAGCACTGCTTGGTCGCTCATGGCGGGATCGACCGGCTCGATGTTGTCGCACTCGTAGCGGCCGCGCGCCACGTCCACGAGGTCGCGTTTGAGTTCGTCGAGCTCGGCTTCTTCCATCAGGTCCGGCACGACGAGATAGCCGTCGTCGATAAAGGACTGCACTTGGGCGGGGGTGAGCGGTTTGGGGACCTCGATTGCCGGGCTGGGATTCATTTTGATTGCTTCCATAACTCGACTTGCTCCGTTTAAGTCGTTGGCACTTGGCCGATATTTTGATACCCTTACCTCGCTTTGTCAAACAAATATAGAGAAAGGAGCGCACATCGTGGATCTAACGTATATCGTATTTACCAAGCATTTAGAGGGCCTTGATGTCCCGCAACTTATCGACGCCTTGCAGTCCATTGGCGTGCAGGGAGCCGATCTGTGCGTGCGCGACGGCTATCCGGTCAACCCGGACAATGTAGCCACGGCCCTGCCGGAGGCCGCGCGTCGCTTTGCCGACGCCGGTCTCTGCATCCCCTTGGTCACGGCCCCGGGCGACTTCAACCGCCCGGACATCGACTACGCGGAAAGGTATTACGCGGCCTTGGGCGAGGCTGGCGTGGCTCACGTCAAGTTAGGCTACTGGCACTGGGAGCCGGATGTGCCCTACTGGACGCAGTTAGACGAGGTGCGCGGCTTTATGGAGGGGTTTCAGGCGCTGTCGGAAAAATACGGCGTCAAGACCGTCATTCACAATCATTCGGGCGCGTCTATGGGTCTCAATGCCTGCGCCGCTATGAACATCGTCAAGGACTGCGACCCGCAATACGTGGGTGTTTTCGCCGATCCTGGGCATTTGTCGCTGTGCGGCGAGCCGATTGCCATGGCCCTCGACATTGTGCGCTCGCACTTGTGTCTGCTCGCTCTTAAGGATCTGGTCCACCAGCGGCCCCTGAGTATCACGCAGCAGGGTAGCCCCACTACCGGCGTCGTGCGCATGGGGCAGGGCTTTGTCGATTGGCCTTCGGTGATTGCGACCTTGAAGCGGCTGGATTTTGCCGGCCCGGTCAGCTTCCACAGCGAGTACAGCGGCGAGCCGGTGGAGTCCGTCATCGACTTGGCGCGGATTGACGTGCGCTTTTTTACGGCGTTGTGCCAGAAAGGGGAAGATCATGCTTAAAGCGGGATTTATCGGCGCGGGGGGCCGCGGCCAAAGCGCCCACTACCCATCGGTCCATCGCCTCGCCGATCGCGTGGAGATGGCAGCGGTTTGCGAATTGGACGAGGAGCGCCTCAATCAAGTGATCGCCAAGTACGGCTTTACGCGCACGTACCAAGACCACTGCGCCATGCTCGACGAGATCGACCCGGACATTGTCTATTGCGTGATGAACGAGAAGTGGCTCCTGCAGCCGGCCCTCGATTGCATTGCCGCGGGCAAGCACTTGTTTATTGAAAAGCCGCCCGGGGCCAACAGCGACGAGACGCGGGCGATTTTGGAGGCGGCCGAGCGCCAGGGGGTCTGGGTAATGGTCGGTCTGCAACGCCGCTACACCGCGGTCACTCGCGAGGCCATGCGCCTAGTGGCGGCCAAAGGCCCGGTGTCGCTGGCGACGACGACTTTCAACAAACAGCTTCCGCAGAGCGCCGACGAATTCACCACGACCTTGTGGAACGACTTGGTCCACATCGTCGATCTGCTGCGCTATATGGCTGGCGGCGAGCCGGTGGAAGTTACGGCCTATCAGGACAAGTTCGGCGGCGAGGGCTTCAACCACTATACGGCGCTGGTGCGCTTTGACAATCGCGCGACCGGCGTGATGCTCGGCAACCGCGCCTCTGGCGGGCGAGTGTTGCGCTCGGAGCTACACGGCGTGGGCCTTGGCTGCTACATGAAAATTCCCAGTGAAATCGAAATCCACGAGGACAACCAAGTGCGCACCCTCGGCGGCTGGGAAATCGACGGCGTGCCCCAAGACGACGTGCCCCGCTACGAGGGCCTGCTGACCATGCACGAGCACTTCGTCGATTGCGTGGTTGAAAATCGGCAGCCGATCACCGACATTCGGGACGTGATTCACTCGATCGCGCTAGTGGATCAGATTGAGGCGGCTGAGATTATGGCGGCGAGAACGTGAGCTCCCATGCGAAAGGAATACGCAAATGAATAGTTTTATTTGGATGTCTTATGACCTCGGTGTGTCAGGCGATTACGAAGGCCTGTACGCTTGGCTCGATAATTACGAGGCAAAGGAATGCGGTAATAGCGTTGCGTGCTTTTGGTTTTCCCATGAAGGAGATATGCTTACGTCTCTCAAGGACGAGATAGAAGGCGCGGTCTCGCTGAACAAACGCGCACGGGTATATGTTATTTATACAGACAACGAGGGAATGAGAGGCCGATTCATAATTGGTGGACGCAAGGGTGCCCCTTGGTATGGTTTCGGAATGCGCGAGGCCGACAGCGATGATCAGGCCTTCTAATAACACGCTTTTAGTGGACTCAGGCTTCTTCTTTGCGCTCTTTGACCCGCGTGATCAGCATCACGGCGATGCCTTCAAAAAACAAGACTGGCTGGAAGCGCTTTCAGTTGTCGTACCGTGGCCAATCCTGTACGAGACTATCAACACGCGGTTTATTCGAAGGCCGGAAACGATTGTGAGATTCGAGAGTATTCTTCGTGCCCAAGACACAGTGTTTATAGATGATTCTCCCTATCGCCTTGATGCGTACGAAGATGTGCTTGCACGGGCCAAAACGCAACGCAATGCTATGAGTCTCGTAGATGCCGTTCTCTGTGCTATCCTTGCTGACCCCAACGTCCGTATAGACGCAATGCTCACATTCAATAGCAGTGATTTCGGCTATATATGCAATGTACAAAAGGTCGAGTTGCTCTAATTGTGCCTCAGCAAAAAACGAACAGGCGTCCTAGGACGTACGGTGAGGTAGATCGCCCAGCTAGACAACTGTTCCCCACAGGGCTCGCCGGAAGTCGACAGGTTTTTCCATAGGGTGTGCGTTGAGGAAGTCCTGCAGGCAGCCAAACTCGTGCAGCAGGCAGAAACTCAGGAGTCCTTCTTTGATTTCGGGTGAGCTTTCCAACCCGTACGCCCCAAGGAGTTGGTAGGTGAGTTCAGGCTCGCCTAAGGTGTAGTCGGCGAGTATGGCGACGAAGTCGTAGAATGGATGACCGATGCGGGCATCGCCAAAGTCGATGATCCCGGAGACGAACCAAGAACCGTCTTCGCGCTTGGTGAGCAGAAAGTGATCCTCCGTCAAGTCGGCGTGCAGGAAGACGTGGGGAAAAGGGGGTTCGGCGAACGCTGAGAGACGGGATCGGAGCCAACTGCTCCACGGCTCTTGGGCGCTGTGGTGTTCCTCGGCTCCTTCGAGTCGAGCCTGCAAAAAAGATGTCCAGTCGGCGTCGAGGCCCTTGGGGAGAGGGAGATCGTGCAGGCGACGCAGGAGCGCGCCGATTTCTCCGACGAGGCCGCGGCGCACGCGCAGGGGAAGTTTCTGCCAAACCGATTGCGCTGGGACTCCCATCACGCGGCTCTGCAGAAGGTACGACCACCCGTCAATCTTCCCGTGAGCCAGCAGCATCGGTGCGGGCAGATTGTCCACGCTCTCTAAGGCGATGCGCTCCATTTCGAAGAATTCCGTCCACAGCGGGCAGTAGAGCTTGAGGATCACCTCTCCTATTCCATAGACGACGTGCGTTCCCAGCGTCAGGCGCTCCAACTCACCCGAGATCCCGTGATGCGCAGCGATCGCACGGACGGCGGGTTGCCAGATGGCGTCGTCCTTATACAGGGCAGAGTACTGATTCTTGCATTGAATCTCCGGTAGTATTCTCATGGTCTTGCCGCCAACTGCATCAGGTCTATGGGTATCTCGTCACGCGGAGCGGACGAACCCTTTTTTGAGAGAGAACTAATAAAAAAACTTTTTAATCCCGAAAGTGGAGATTACCTAGGGGAAATTCGAGCGCAGATTCTGCTCTCCCGCAATTCGCTCAATTCTGGAATAGTAGAAAAAACAAAAAGATGGGGGCCGCTCACGTAAGCAGCCCCCATCTTTTCGTTGTACATAAAATATAAACAATCGGCTGAATGTCGTCAAACATAATAAG